>CAZOGG010000077.1:0-3133 GCA_964579565.1 uncultured Candidatus Saccharibacteria bacterium
GATTTCATACTGGTAGTATTATACTACATCTTGATGATATAGTCAATACCAGCATTAATTAATCTATTTCTTGGGAATCATTTCGATAGTTCTACCTTCCACATCGATGACTGGTGCACAACCATAATCGGCATCCGTAGATTGAGTTATTCCCACACCTAGAGCTACTCTCATGTAATATTGCGGAAAAAATTTAGTCTGGGGTTGATGCGTGACCAGAATCAACACATCACAATTCTTTCCCTCTTCTTCAGCAAAGATACGCAATTCTTCCAATTTAGTCTGAAGATTTGGGTCATAACTGTGCAGAGTTTCCGAAAGAATAGTCGTGGGACTACTTACCGCATTAAGCCCACTTGCGATTATACCCGCGCTCTGTTTTGCGCGAGGAATTCTTGATGATAGAATCCTTACACTTTTACCGTTTGTGTATGTCCTCAGATGATCCAGCAAACACTCAATCTGAGTAACGCCCTCTTTACTCAGATCCCCATCACAGTTGTTAGCTCCATGTCTTACAGGTATCAGGTATTTCATGTATTTCGCTTTCTAGTAGAAAGATTAGTACCTAGATTATGCTTTGTCAATAAATACGCTATAATAAACACAACATGATCGAATTTGATGAAGACAAGCAAAAAAGGAAATTAAATGATCTCCACAAAAGAGAGGAGGAGGAATTAGTGCAATTACTTTCCGCAAAATACAACATTGAATATGTGGATCTGTCTGCTATTTCAATAAACACAGATGCATTGAGATTCATTGATGAGAAGACTGCAAGAGAGAAAAAGATTGCGGCATTTGCTCTTGTAGACAAAAAGATCAAAATCGCAACAAGAAACCCTGACAATGAAGGAACAGCGGAGATACTTGAAGACATAAAGAATAAGGGATATGAACCTACCCTGTATCTTACTTCTATAGCAAGCCTAGAAAAGGCTTGGAATACATATAAGGACCTATCTTTCGCATACGAGAGCAAAGCAGGATCACTTGAAATAGCCAGCGACGAAATATCGGCAATAATTGAGAAAGCTAGAAGTCTACCGGATATAATAACTATTCTTGAGACTACCCTTTCAATGAAGAAGAGTTATAGAGTTTCTAGAATATTAGAAACAATACTAGCAGGAGCACTAGCAACCAATGCTTCCGATGTGCATATTGAACCAGAAGAAGAGTATATAAGACTGCGATACAGACTAGACGGAGTTCTTGTTAAGCTTATGGATTTCGATAAGGACACCTACGCCCTATTATTATCTAGAATCAAACTACTTTCTGGACTAAAGTTAAATATAAAGAAGGATTCACAAGACGGCCGATTCAGTGTTCACATAAAGGATACAGATATTGAAATTAGAACATCAATATTACCGGGAGCATATAATGAATCCATAGTACTTCGTATACTAAATCCCAAATCAATATCCGTACCAATGGAAGAACTTGGAATACCAGCTAAGTTACTGGATGTAATTCAAAAGGAAATATCAAAGCCAAATGGTATGTTGCTAACAACAGGACCAACAGGTTCAGGTAAGACAACAACGCTTTACGCATTTCTAAAAAAGGTGCACAGTCCATCAGTTAAAATAATAACAATAGAAGATCCTATAGAATATCATTTACCAGGAATAGTACAGACACAGACAAATGACAAAGGATATACATTCCTAGATGGATTGAGATCTGCGCTTAGACAAGATCCAGATATAATAATGGTTGGTGAGATCCGAGACAGTGAAACAGCAGCTATAGCGATAAACTCATCATTAACTGGACACCTTGTTTTCTCAACATTACACACAAATAGCGCAGCTGGTGCATTTCCCCGCTTAATAGATCTAGGTATAAATTCAAAGATAATGAGCTCAGCTATAAATATAGTACTGGCTCAAAGATTATTAAGAAAGCTTTGTGACAATTGCAAAAAGCCCTTAGCAATTGAAGGTAAGGTTAAATCAGAAATCGACGCAGTGCTTACAACAGTATTCGACAAAAGTGAAATACCACCAATGCCAGCAAATATATTTGAGGCAAACGGCTGTGAGAAGTGTAATCAAACAGGATACAAAGGCAGAATAGGAATTTACGAAGGAATAAAGATGAGTCCAGAGGTAAATGCAGTAATTGAAATGAATCCTAATGAAGAAGAAGTTGAGAAGGCATCAGCTTCACAAGGAATATTAACAATGAAGCAAGATGGTATAATTAAAATCTTAAAAGGTATAACATCAATAGATGAATTAGAGAGAGTTATTACTATAGAATAAGTTACGAAGCACAAAAAATCATGTGTCAATTGAAAATTTGTTAAATGAGAGTAAGATTAGTAGGAGTAAGTGAGAGAAGTTGAATAGAAGTTAGATGAGAATCAGGTGCATGAATCTCTAAACAATACTTTCAATGCGATCACCAAAAGTTAAACGTAGTCTCAAGGATAACCCCAGTGCTACACACGGGGTGAAGACCAGAATGTCCTCAAAGCTACATCAGATAGGCTGAGTAAACAGTCTATATTGTTTAGAGATTTATGAATCTGATACTGTGTGAACTAGAGATAGCTTAGCATATATTAATAATTATGTCAAGTGATATAAATAATTCAAACAAAGACTCGTCAAAAGACACTGGATACCTCGACCAAACCCTACGCCCTGCTAGATGGGCAGAATACATTGGACAAAGGTCTATTAAGGACAATTTGCATATACTTTTGACCGCGGCACAAGAGAGGAAACACCCTCCTGAGCATATTCTATTCTATGGACCACCGGGATTAGGCAAGACTACCCTAGCCCATTTGATAGCCAAGGAGACTGGAGCTCAAATGAAAGTTACTTCTGGACCAGCAATTCTTAAAGTTGGAGATCTCGCATCTATTCTTACCAATTTATCTCACGGAGATATACTATTTGTCGACGAAATACACAGACTAAACAAATCAATCGAGGAAATACTCTACCCCGCTATGGAAAGCGGTACCTTGGACATAATAATCGGCAAGGGCCCTTCCGCAAGAACAATACAACTTGAGCTTCCTTCATTTACCTTAATCGCCGCAACTACAAGAATTGCTATGATATCTTCCCCACTTAGATCGAGATTCTCTGGTGGTGTATTCAAG
>CAZOGG010000078.1:0-3087 GCA_964579565.1 uncultured Candidatus Saccharibacteria bacterium
GTCTATGGCAAGCAATGGAGAAATTGGGAGACAGCTGATGGTAAGTCAATTGATCAACTTAAGGACGCAGTTGAAATGATTCGAAAGTCTCCCGACTCCAGAAGAATCATCGTTACCGCATGGAATCCTGCCGAAATAGCAGAGATGGCGGTTGCTGGTCTTCCACCATGTCATTGTCTATTCCAGTTCTTCGTTGCTGATGGCAAGCTTTCTTGCCAGCTGTACCAGAGAAGCTGTGACACATTCCTAGGAGTGCCTTTCAACATCGCCTCCTATGCCCTACTCACCATCATGATTGCTCATGTGACTGGACTCAAGCCTGGAGAGTTCATCTGGACTGGTGGTGACACACACATCTATTCCAATCACATGGATCAGGTTAAGGAACAACTCACACGGGAACCGAGGGCGATTCCTACTGTCAGAATCCTAAACCAAGATGTCAAAGAAGTTTGGGACTTCAAGGTTGAGGATTTCGAGCTGGTGGGATATGATCCACATCCAGCTATTAAGGCACCGATTGCTGTGTAACAGCTGCAAAACAAAAAGGACCTCTATACAACTGTATCGAGGTCCTTTCTTATGGTAAAATGAAAATATTAATATTCAGTAAATAATAAAATGGCACTATCAGACAAAAGAATAACAGAAGAAATTCAAAAAGGAGATATCATTATCGAACCATTTAAGAGAGCAAATCTCGCAACATCAAGTTACGATGTAACACTCGGCAAGTATTATTTCAGAGAGAAGAAGCCCAATTACATACTTAATCACTACAATATTTATAATAAGAAGCACACAGACCATGTCTGGGGCACCAAGGCAGAGAAAGCTGGCAAAGCATCAAAAATATTTAAGAATTTCTCAGCATTTGAATGGGTTGGTATCTCACCAAATGATGAAATAATACTATTAGAACCTGGCGAGACAATACTTGCACATACCAATGAGTTTATTGGTGGCAAGAATCACATAACTACAATGATGAAAGCTAGATCTTCAATGGGAAGGAATTTCATAGAGGTTTGTAAATGTGCCGGTTGGGGTGATGTTGGTTATGTTAATAGATGGACAATGGAAATAACCAACAACTCCAGACATTATGCTATTCCACTAGTTGTCGGAAGAAGAATCGCTCAAATAATATTCTTTGAAACAGGACATATAATTAATAATGACTATAGCTCAAGTGGTAAATATCAAACCCATCAAGATATGAAAAAAATGAAAAAGGAATGGGATCCAAGTACAATGTTACCAAAGCTTTATCTAGATAGAGATATCAATAATAAATAACATGCTCAAAGTCTTCATCATCGCTGCAGTTACTCTCGACGGCTTCATCGCCAAGGATGCTCATCACCCTGCTATGTGGACTAGCAAATCCGACAAGAAGAGATTCGTAGAGCTTACCAAACGCTCTGGTGTAATAGTCATGGGTTCTACTACATACAAGACTATAGGTAGACCACTCAAGGAAAGAGTTAATATTGTATATTCCAAGAATCAAACCTTCGAAGGTGTAGAAATGACTCAAGACGAGCCTATTGAATTACTTAGGAAATTAGAAGAAAGGGGTTTCAAGGAAGTTGCTATTTGTGGTGGTTCGCATATTTATACCAAGTTCATGAAAGCTAATGTTGTTGATACTATTTATCTTACTGTTGAACCTATAGTATTCGGCAAAGGTATTTCCCTCTTTAATGAAGAGATGTTACATCATTTGAAACTAAAAAGCGCCCAGACTTCGGAAAGTGATGGGTCGCTTCTTCTTGAGTATTCGGTTGATTATACAGGGACTCCTAAGTTAACTATTTAACATCCACTCCCATTGATCTACATGATCCCTCAATTATCTTGATTGCAGCCTCTATTGTACTTGCATTTAGATCTGGAAGCTTTCTCTCAGCAATTGCTCTTACCTGAGCCTTTGTGATAGTACCTGCTCGCTTTACAGCGTGCTTACCTGCACCCTTCTCAATACCTACTGCCTTTAGTATAAGTGAACTTGCTGGTGGTGTCTTGAGTACGAAATCATATGTTCTGTCATCATATACTGTGATAACAACTGGGATCATATCACCAATCATAGTCTTAGTAGCGTCGTTGAACTTCTTTGTGAAATCACCAATATTAACCCCCGCCTGACCTAGTGTTGGACCTAGTGGTGGAGCTGGAGTAGCCTTGCCTGCTGGTGCTATTACCTTAACCTTTTTAATTATCTTTTTTGCCATGTTGTTTTATTTAGTATACCGATATTACCTTATAACTTGCTAACTTGCAAGAAATCTAGTTCGACTGGTGTTTCTCGACCAAACATTGATACTAGAACCTTAACCTTGCCTCTACTATCGTCAACCTCACTTACCTTACCCTCTAGGTCCTTGAATGGGCCATCAACTATCTTCACCATTTCATCAATTGCCAAATCAATTGTGTGCTTAATCTCCTCCTTATTCATTCTAGAGAAAAGAGTATCAACTTCCTTCTTATCTAGTGGAACTGGAAATACTCCAGATCCAACGAAGCCTGTAACTCTTGGTGTATTTCGAACAACATACCAAGAATCGTCAGTAACGATCATATCTACAAGAACATATCCAGGATATATCTTCTCTTCTTCCTCTACTCTCTTACCTGACTTGATCTTGATCTTCTTCTCTGTTGGAACTAGTACATTGAAAATTCTATCCTCCATTCCTAGAGATTCTATTCTCTGTTTTAGATTTCTTGCTACAGCATTCTCGTATCCAGCATATGTGTGTATTGCATACCATGAACGCTCACCACCTACTTGTTGTTTTGACATATTAATTTAATTAATTAAACGATTAGAGTTAATAGTTGAGCAAATATGTAGTCAAAAGCTCCAAGAAGGAAAGCTATAACAACTGATACGGCAACAACGGCAACAGCATACAATACTGCTTGCTTACGAGTTGGCCATGTTACATGAGCCATTTCTGCACGAGTTTCCTTTATATATTCAGTAATTTTCATTCTTTTGATCTTATTGCTTTCTATTAAAAAACCCCGAAAGGGGTAATAAATATATATTACCCCTTTCATTCGATATAGTCAATA
>CAZOGG010000079.1:0-1326 GCA_964579565.1 uncultured Candidatus Saccharibacteria bacterium
TACTTGTTGTTGAGAAGACGAATACTTCATGATTATTAACTCTATTGAATCCACCCACAGTTCTGCCAAGAATAATATTATCTTCGAAAAGATCGACAACATTACCCTGTTGAACTTCCCAGCCAGTAGCAGTAAATGTACTTGATAATGTAGGATTGGATTTGTCAGAAACATCTATAACTCTCATTTGATATTCATCTGATGTTGCTAGATATGCCTTATTATCATAAACATAGATATCATTGATTAAGGTATTGGTCTCGAAGTTTCCGACAATTATAGGATTGGCAGGATTTGATACATCAATAATTGTAAGCTCAGGACCATCCCACTTGTTGGTCCCTATATAAATATAGTTGTTCTTATAAAATATGCTTCTTGATCGAGGTGGAGTAGACGATGATGTTGGTAAGGGTAATCTTAGAGATGAAATAATGTATGGATTACTTCTGTCGTGCATATCAACTATTTGTAATTGAGAATTACTACTAGTATTTGCAAGATAAATAAATGGGCCAGATACAGCTAATGATGCTAAGCCCGGACCAGTATTAATACTTGAAATTATAGAAGGATTATTATTGTCTGTATTATCAATAATGAATAGATCATGCATTGATTGTACCGAAGAATCTGCTGACAAATAAACAAATGAATTCCTAACTTCCAAATCCGTACTATAATTTCCATTTCCAATATTGATTCCCTTTTTATTTAATTTAACTTTATTAATATCAAAATCTATTCTTGGATAACAACTTGAGTCACCCCATGAATTATAGAAATCTGATTTTATAGTCTTGAAGGTTTCTGATTCTATGATTCTTGAATTATTACCGAATTTTGTTCCACCAATATTATTATCTTTTAAAGCCTGATCATAATCCACAACCTCCAACTCTAGACTTGATAGTCTGTTTATTGACCAAGACTTCATATTTCTAATTGAAATTTCTAAATACTGAATTGATATAATAAAGATAGATGAAATTGAAATCAGAAGTATCAATTCAATTAATACGAATCCATGTCTTTGATATTTATTTACTGAGATGATTTGTAATTTCATATACAGGAAGAATTATAGAAAGCGCAATAGAACCAACGACCACACCCATAAATATCATGAGTACTGGTTCTATTAGTGATGAGAATCTCTTGAGAAATGTGTCCATGTCTTGCTCGAATATACGAGAGCAATGTCCCATCATAATCGCAAGATTACCTGTTCTCTCGCCTATATCAATCATGTTTATCATGATTTTATTGAATAGTTTCGGATATTTATTTATAGACTGGGTAAATGAAATTCCATTTATTGAATCC
>CAZOGG010000079.1:1426-3085 GCA_964579565.1 uncultured Candidatus Saccharibacteria bacterium
AGTATCTTGGGGAAAATAAACATAACAAGAAACACAGCCATAACTATAGTGGCAAATAAAATGAATAACGGATATATCAATGTGCTTGTTATTCTCTTTCTAATTTCATTTCTCTTCTCGAGATTCTTGGATATTTGTAATAGTGAATTTACAAGAGTACCCGTTTGCTCACCATTCTTTATGAGAGTAATCAAGAAAGAATCTAATTTAATATTTAGATTTATCAAACTATTCGATAGCGACACACCAACTTCGCAACTATTTACTAGTGAATCGAAGAATGAGATTTTGTGTTTCGAAATTTCCATTGATTTCATTATTCTTAATGATTCAATCATTGATAAATTGGAATCCAAGAGAATAGATAATCTCTGTGTGAAATAGATTTGATCTGTGATTGTGATTTTATTAAATATTCTACTCATATTATTCTTGAATTACTCTAAGAACTTCCTCCTTGGTTGTAATACCCTTCTCGACCTTTTCCAATCCATCTTCATACATAGTTACCATCCCCTTACTTCTCACATACCTTGATATATCCGAGATAGATACATGCGACATTATGTATTGCCTTAATTCATCATCAACTAGAATAGTCTCAGAGAGAACTGTTCGACCCTTATACCCCAACATTCCGCACATATTACAATTCTTGCCATTACAGAATGTACAGACCTTTCTTACAAGTCTCTGAGCTATTATTAGAGATATAGTTGATGCAATAAGATATGAATCGACCTTCATATCTATAAGTCTAGGAATGGCACCGATAGCGGAGTTGGTATGCAATGTTGAAAGCAGAAGATGTCCCGTAAGTGAAATATTAACTGCAATCTGAGCTGTCTCTGTATCTCTAATTTCCCCAACCATTATTATGTCTGGATCTTGTCTTACAATTGACCGTAAGCCATTTGCGAAAGTTATCCCATGTCTTGAGTGAATCTGAATTTGCCTAACACCAGGAATTGAATACTCTATAGGATCTTCCAGAGTGATAATTGAATTATTCTTGTCGGTTAATGAAGAAATGAGCGAATACAATGTTGATGTCTTGCCGGATCCAGTAGGACCAGTTACAAGTATCATACCTTGATGATTATTGATTACAGAATTAATTCTTTGACAATCATGTTCAGAGAATCCCAATCTATCTAATGTCAGATTGTTATCAGAATTCCTCAATAGTCTAAGAACAGCATTCTCTCCATGATGAGTAGGTATAATCGACACTCGAATATCACAATCACAAATAGAGTGAGAGAAATGAAATCGCCCATCTTGCGGTACGAAATGTATATCAGTTCTAAGTCCTGATATAACCTTGATTCTGGCAATTAACTCACTATGAATACCAATGGGTAAGGTATCGATATATAGTAGTACCCCATCAATTCTAAACCTTACAACAATTCCAAGAGGAGTAGGATCGATATGTATATCAGAAGTATTCCTATGATAGGCAAATGATATTATCGAATCCACTAATTCAACAATTGAAGTTATGTCATGTAATACCTTATCCTCGATTTTAATTTCATAATTATTTTCATTCATTTATACATCCTAACAATTGAGGTATTAAGAAAAGCTTAAGAAGTTATTAAGATTTAATGAAGATTGGGGATAAAATTCTACTAATATGAGGAAATTCGATTG
>CAZOGG010000080.1:0-3083 GCA_964579565.1 uncultured Candidatus Saccharibacteria bacterium
GTTAGGTTCAGAACAGATCAAGAATTTAGTTCTAGCATTCGGTACGGCTATTGGAGATACATTTGATATTTCAAAATTAAGGTATCACAAGATAATTCTTGCAACAGATGCAGATGTCGACGGAGCACATATTCGCACACTTATTCTCACTTTACTTTACAGATACTTTAAGCCACTGATCGAAGGTGGATATGTTTACATTGCTCAACCACCACTATATAAGGTGAAGAGGGGAAAGGAAATTATGTATTTCTATTCTGATGAGGAGAAGAATAAGGCTCTTGGAAAGGAGATAGAATCACTTAATTCAATAGAGAATATTGAGAACAGTGATATACAGAATGTTGAAGAAGAAGTAGAGGAAGAGGTAGAAGTAGCAGGTAAAAAGTCCAAGATATCTATACAGAGATATAAGGGTCTCGGAGAAATGAACGCAGATGAGCTATGGGAGACAACCATGGATCCAGAGAAACGAATACTAAAGCAGGTTACTATAGAGGGGGCTCAGGAGGCAGATAAGGTATTTGATATGCTTATGGGTACAGATGTGCCATCTCGCAAAATGTTCATACAATCCAACGCCAAAAAGGCAACTATTGACATATAATATCAGATACGGTATAATACGGCTGTTATGATACAAAGAAACAAAACTATAATTATATTGATTTTGGCAGTTTTATTTGCCTTACCTTCATATGCGAAGGCTGATTTCGACTTCGGCAGATTGATAGATCCTGCATGTTTCTTCGCTTGTCAGGATGATGACGATGATAGAGTTACAAATGTAACTAATAGTTATAATACAAACAGTAATATTAATTCCAATAATGTTACAGTTAATTCTCCAACTGGAACTACAAATGTAGTTACTACACGAAATGAAGTTGGTAAGCCAACTAATACAAGTATTGATGATTATTATAATTACAATAACAATAATAACTACAATAATCCTCTTTCTGTTTCTTGTTATTCAACTCCTACATCAGCAAATATCGATGACACAGTAAGATGGAATGCTTCTGTTTCTGGTGGTAGAGGAAACTATTCATACTCATGGTCTGGTACTGATGGCCTATCTTCAAGTGGTTCAAGTGTAACTAAAGTATATCGAAGTAGTGGCTCAAAGAACGCAACTGTTACAGTTACATCTGGCAATCAAACTATAAGTCAGGGTTGTTCAAACTCAGTATATATTTACGATAATTATAGAAATAATTATTACGATGACTACTATAGAAATGATGATTACTATTACAGATACAATAATAATTACAACAACAATAATAACTACTCTTCACTTTATGTATCTTGTTATGCAGATAGAACTGTAGCATCAACAGATACTCCTATAAATTGGACAGCAAATGTAAGTGGTGGCAATGGTAGTTATAGCTATTCATGGTCTGGTACAGATATTCTGAGAGGATATAACAGAACAAATTCTGTGAACTATCATGCTCTTGGTACTAAGACAGCTTCTGTAACTGTAACTTCAGGTAGTCAGACTATAACTCAATACTGTTCAAATTCAGTAAATATCAATCAGATATTGTCTCAGAATTATTCCAACAATTATCCATATAATTATAATACTGCTAATGTATATAATTATCAGAATACAAATGGTATACAAGTTGCATGTTATGCAGATAAGACTTCAACTACAATAGGTTCACCAGTTGTGTGGTCTGTAGAAGCTATAGGTGGTAATGGCGTATTCAACTATATTTGGTCTGGTTCAGAGAATCTGACTGGTAATCAAATATCAGTATTCAAGACTTATGGTACATCAGGATCAAAGACTGCTATGGTTACAGCCATAGCCTCAAATGGTCAGTCAGTAAGTCAGGTCTGTGGTAATGCTGTCTCAATTAAGAGTAATACAGTCGCAAAGGCCAAGACAACAGTAGCAAAAGCTACACCCACAGCAGAGTCTGATTCTGGAGTTATAGCTTCAGTAATTGCACTTAAGAATGTTCCATGGATTACAATAGCTATTCTATTTATATTCATAATGTTCTTTACTATAATTTATTTAATCTTTATAAATAGTAAAGCGAACGGGTGCAGCTCCAAATATAGAGTCTAAAACATAAAATCCCCTTAAGGGGATTTTATGTTTGTCTTCAACTTCTCGCAGGCTATTTCTTCTCTTTAATTTCTCTAACTATTCTCTCTATAACCTCATCTTCAGTTAATTGACCGATCTGTCCAGCATCACGGCTTTCTAATGTAACTTTCTTAGCTTCAATATCCTTGTCACCGATGATTATGAAGTATGGAGCTCTAGATACCTTGGCTGCACGGATCTTCTTGCCGAAGCCATCGTGGGAGAGGTCTATATCTGTTCTCACTGATAGATCTCTTAATTTCTCAACTATCTCTAATGCTTTAGCATGATGTGTATCTGCTACTGGAATTACTACAACTTGAACAGGAGAAAGCCAAATAGGGAAATTACCCGATACATGCTCTATAAGTATTGATAGGAATCTTTCTATTGATCCCATAATTGCTGCATGTATCATAACTATTCTTTCCTTCTCTCCTTTCTCATTTATACATGTAAGATCAAATCTCTCTGGCTGTACCATATCTAATTGAATAGTTGCAACCTGCCATTCACGACCTATAGCATCATGTGCCATGAAGTCTAATTTTGGTCCATAGAAAGCTGCTTCACCAATACCAATGAAGTAGTCTGCATTCTTTTCTTTTACAATTCCTTCTAGAATATCTTCTGCCATTTGCCATTGTTTCTTGTCTCCTAGATATTTATCTGGTTTTGAAGAATCATGTTTCGATACTCTTACTTTCAATTTGAAACCGAAAGTATTATAGAAAGTATTTACAATTTCCCAAATCTTTAGAAATTCATCCTTTACATCTGTCATTCTACAGAAAACGTGTGCATCGTCCTGAGCAAATGCTCGAACTCGAGATAGACCAGATAATTCACCCGACTGCTCATCTCTATAACATGTTGTTGTATTTGCGTATCTCTGAGGTAGTTCTTTATAACTCCAAGGCTTTCTTGCGTAGATCTGTGTATGATGTGGGCAGTTCATAGGCTTCAT
>CAZOGG010000081.1:0-3064 GCA_964579565.1 uncultured Candidatus Saccharibacteria bacterium
AAATAGTGATACAATACTCTCATAGTGATGTACCCACATTATTTTTTAACAATTTATCCGTATGGCCAAAAAAACAAAAGATAACAAGATTAACGAAGAGGAGGTTAAAGTCGTAAAGAAAGTCGATCCAACAGATAGTATTCTATCTACCCTAGATGCAATACGATCTAAATTTGGAGATGAATCTATAATGAAATTGGGTGAGAAACCTAAAGTAAATGTTAATGCAATCCCTACTGGATCTATAGGACTAGATGCAGCATTAGGAATTGGAGGTATGCCTCGTGGAAGAATCGTCGAGATATTCGGCCCAGAATCTTCAGGTAAGACTACCCTATCCTTACATGTAGTAGCTGAGGCTCAGAAGCTTGGTGGTATTTGCGCATTCATCGACGCAGAACATGCAATGGATCCAGAATATGCCAAGAGACTTGGTGTTAAGACAGATGAATTACTTATATCTCAGCCAGATACTGGTGAACAAGCATTGGGAATAGTTGAGAGTCTAGTACATTCAGGCAAGATGGATGTAATAGTTATCGACTCAGTAGCTGCATTAACTCCAAAAGACGAAATTGAGGGTGATATGGGTGCTTATCATGTTGGTAAGCAAGCAAGACTTATGTCTCAAGCCCTAAGGAAACTCACAAGTATAGTTGCCAAGTCAAAGACTGTAGTTATATTTATAAACCAAATAAGAATGCAGATAGGAGTTATGTTCGGTAATCCTGAGACTACCCCAGGAGGTAAGGCATTGAAATTCTATACATCAGTAAGATTAGATATAAGAAGAATAGCCCAAATTAAGAAAGGAGAAGAAATTATGGGAGGAAGAGTAAGAGTTAAAGTTGTTAAGAACAAAGTCGCTGCCCCATTTCGTCAGACCGAGTTCGATCTTATGTACAATGAAGGAATCTCTCAAGAAGGTGAAATAATCGCATTAGGAGAGAAAATGTCTATAATCTCGAAGTCTGGTACATCATATTCATATGGAGATGTGAAATTAGGAAGAGGTTATGATGCAACACGCCAATTCCTAAAGGAGAATATACCAGTAAGAGAAGAGATACTTGGTAAGATTAGATTAAAACTTGCAGAAGAGAAATAATCGTGTAATATAAGGAAACTATGTCAATGCTTGAATATAACGAAGTAGTTGAGCGAAAATACATTGTTCTAGACGGACAACCATATGAAGTTATTACTTCACATGTATTTCGTAAACAACAGAGAAAGCCAGTAAATGCAACAAAATTAAAGAATTTAATCACAGGTAAAGTCACAGAGTATTCATTCCATGTATCAGAGAAGGTAGAAGAGGCTGAAATTGATAGTAGAGAAATTAAATATCTTTATGAGAATAAGGGCGAATACTGGTTCTGTATTCCTACTGAGCCAAGCAATCGTTTTAGTTTCAATACCGATCAGATCGGATCTCAGATCAGATTCTTGAAGACAAATACTATTATTTCCCAGCTAATGTTCGGAGATAAGACTACAGGATTCAAGTTCCCTGCCATGGTTGAGCTCAAGGTTACAGAAGCTCCACCAAATATCAAAGGTGACAGTGCAACTGGTGGCAATAAAGTTATTACACTAGAGACCGGTGCCACAATCAATGCCCCACTATTCGTAAATGAAGGTGATGTCATCAAGATAAACACAGAAACAGGAGAATACAGAGAAAGAGTTGGTAAATAGACAAACGAAAAAACGCATACGGGACTCGTATGCGTTTTTTCGTTTTTTACTATCTTGCAACGTAAGGAAGTAGACCCATGAATCTAGCGTACTTAATAGCTGTAGCAAGCTGTCTTTGACTTCTTGCACATACGCCTGACTTCTTTCTACTTATCATACGACCATGCGGATTAAGAAATTTCTTTAGGATTTCTGTGTCCTTATAATCTATATTTCTTATATTGTTTTGTGAGAAATAACACTGTTTGTTCATAATTTTGTCTTAAATCTAATAATTAAAATGGTATATCATCTGGATTGATCTCTTCTTCAGGATAATCAATTGTATCTACAGGTGGTGCATCCTTCTGAGCTGAATCATCTACTGATGGTGCAGGCTTTGTTCCTGTTGATGGAGTTGATGAGCCTCCTGCTCTAGTTCCGAACTGAACTCTGTCTGCTACTATCTCTGTTCTGTATCTTTTCTGTCCATCCTGACCATCCCATGATCTTGTCTGCATTCTACCTTCAACCAAAGCACTTGAACCCTTCTTTAGGTATTGACCAGCTGTTTCTGCTTGTCTACCGAAGACCACAATATTATGATAATCAACACTTTCTTGCTTTGCTCCGTTCTTGTCCTTCCAAACCCTGTTTGTTGCTAGACTAAAACTACAAACCTTGAATCCAGATGGTAATGCTTTAACTTCTGGATCCCTAGTAAGATTACCTATTATGACTGCTTTGTTTAAATACATATTTAGTGCGTTATTAAGCTAATAATTTGCCTTTATTACGCCTCTTTAACCATGTCATCGATTGTCTTATCCATTTCCTCTGCCAATACTGGTGCTCCATCAACTGAAGGTGCATCAGCAACAACTACCTCCTCTTCTTTTGAAATAAGAGCAGCTACTGGTGCCTTTTTGCCAAGATATGTGTTCTCTCTTATTGTAGTTATAACAAGAGTTCTTAACATATTCTTGTTCTCCTCAAATGACTTCTTTACACTCTCGATATCCTTCTTTGATAGTGAGAACTTGAACCATCCGAAATAACCTTGATCAAATCTATGATTAGATGTACCCATTTTCTTTATCATAGTATATGCCAAAGTTCTTAATTCTGGTGCTTCCTCACCGATAAACTCTGCTCCCTTCTTTGTAAGGGTTTCCTTAAGTGAAGCAACTTCAGAAGTTACTTTCTCCTCAGGAATTGTAGATACAAGTAGATAACCTATCTCATATACTTGTACCTGATCTTCTTTCAATACTTTTTCCATTGTTTTATGCCGTTAATGGCAATAGTGACAGTAATTCGCCCAAAATAGCGAAGCGTGACCCGTGCGAGTCAGGACTGTTCACATATTTAGTTGATAATTTGC
>CAZOGG010000082.1:0-3063 GCA_964579565.1 uncultured Candidatus Saccharibacteria bacterium
CGGTGTACAAGTTATGGCTAAGGCCGATAATATACAGAGAAATATGATTAATCCTCTGCAAGGGTTGTAAAAAACGCATGTATCTGGTAGAGTATTGTTTACTATGAAAAAAGATATTCATCCAAAGGAATACAGACCTGTAGTCTTCGTTGATAATTCAAACGGAGCTCAATTTCTAATTTCTTCAACAATTCAAACAAAGGAAAAGGCAAAGTGGACAGATGGTAAGGAATACCCTGCTTTCCATGTTGAAATTTCAAGTGCATCACATCCATTCTATACAAATCAAGAGAAGACATTAGACAGTGCAGGAAGAGTTGAGAAGTTCAAGACTCGCCAGTCAAAGGCAACATCAAAAAAGGCTGACAAGAAGGCTTAGATTTTGATAATGAATTTAGAAGAATATAAAAAGAATCACAAAACAGCTTATCTAGCTGAGATTTACGAGAAGCTTATCAAGGACGAAGCTGAGATTATTTCTCTTTCTGAAAGTGATCCAAGTATGAAGGAAATGGCTGAGGCAGATCTTGCTAATATAGCTTTACAAAAGAAGAATACAGAAGAACAGATCAAGGCAATAATAGAATCAGAGAAAGAGGAAATAGAATATCCTACAGAATTGATTCTAGAAATCCGTGCTGCTACAGGTGGTGATGAAGCGGCACTATTCGCTGAGGAGTTAATGCAAATGTACAAAAAGTATTCAGAGACTCAGGGTTGGTCAGTAAAGATAATTGATGATTTAACTTTGGAGATAAAGGGTAAGACAGTATATACATTACTTAGATATGAAACAGGAGTTCATAGAGTTCAGAGAATTCCAGAAACAGAGAAAATGGGCAGAGTTCACACATCAACTGCATCAGTAGCTATTCTTCCTATCAGAAAGAAGGTTAAATTTGAAATTAATCCCACAGAATTGCATATGGAATTCTCTCGTGCAGGTGGTAAGGGTGGACAGAATGTTAATAAAGTGGAAACAGCAGTGAGAATACTGCATGTACCAACTGGTATTGATGTAAGAGCTACAGCCGAGAGAAGTCAGTCGGCAAACAGAGAAATGGCTATGGCTATATTGAGCGCCAAGCTCGAAGCTCTCAAGGAAGAAGAGGAGGCAAAGAAGTTCAGCGCTAATAGAAAGGGTCAAATCGGTACTGGAGATAGGTCTGAGAAGATAAGGACATATAACTTTCCTCAAGACAGAATCACTGATCATAGGATCAAGGAGTCATGGAGTAATATACATACAATAATGGCTGGAAAGCTCGATGATATTATAAATAGCCTGCAGGCATACGAGAAAGAACAAGAGAAGTTGCAAAAATAAGCCTTATTTGCTACACTCTCTCTACATTATTTCATTATATTTATGTCACAAATTATCGACAGCAAAGCAAACAATCCAATGATAGACAACATGTTCAAGGCAGGTGCTCATTTCGGTTTCTCAAGAACAAGAAGACATCCTACTATTGCGCCATATATTTTCGGTGTTAAGAATAAGGTTGAGATATTTGACCTAGAGAAGACAAGTGAATTACTTAATAAGGCTTTAGCATTCATAGCTACATTAGCTAAGGAAGGTAAGTCTATACTATTTGTTGGAGGTAAGAGTGAAGCTAGAAATTCTATCAAGAACTCAGCACTTTCAATCAATATGCCATATGTAGACGGAAGATGGATTGGAGGAACACTAACTAATTTCGTTCAAATCAGAAAGAGAGTAGAGAAGCTAGAGAGATTAAATTCAGAGAAGGAGAAGGGAGAACTAGCAAAGTACACAAAGAAGGAGAGACTTCTTATCGATAGAGAGATTGCAAATCTTGAGAGATTCTTCTCTGGAGTTGTATCAATGAAGGATTTACCAAAGGCACTATTTATCGTTGACCCAAAGAAAGAAAAGACAGCCGTTAAGGAAGCACAAGACATGGGCATTCCAGTTATTGCTCTACTAGGTTCAGATTGCAATATCAAGGATGTTGATCATCCAATAGTTGGTAATGATTCATCACAGATGAGTATTCAGTTCTTCACTCAAGCTATAACTAGAGCATACACAGACGCAAAGAAGGCTTAATATACGTTTTTGTTTCTGGTATAATATAGGTTACTTGATTTAATAAAATTATTAATTTATTACACTACTATGATAACTACAGAGCAAATTAAGGAGTTAAGAGACGCAACAGGAGTATCAGTTATGCAATGCAAGAAGGCATTGGAAGAGGCTGATGGAAGTATTGAGAAGGCAATCATAATTCTTCGAAAGAAGAGTGGTGAAATTGCTGCTAAGAAGGGTGATAGAACATTTGGTGCTGGTACTGTTCAGGGTTATATGCACTCTACAGGTCGTGTAGGAACAATAGTTGAGCTACTTTGTGAGACTGACTTCGTATCTGGAAATGAAGAGTTCAAGGCACTAGCAAGAGACATTGCTATGCATATTACTGCAGCTAATCCTAAATTTCTTAAGAAAGAAGATATAACAGATGAGGCGAAGAACATTGCTAAGGAAGTATTCATTAAGGAGGTAGAGGGTAAGCCAAAGGACATTCAGGATAAGATACTAGAGGGCAAACTCGAGACATACTTTGCCGAGATAGTTCTATTGAATCAGCCATATATCAAGAATCCAGAACTTACAATCGAGGCACTTATTCAAGCTGCAGTTCAGAAATTCGGTGAGAAGATCGAGGTCTCAAGATTCAACAGATTCGGCGTTCTTGAGAGATAATTATGTCTATTTTCTTAGATACAGCTATAATTGCATTCTATATTTCCTTTTTTGGCATTATTGGAATGATGTATTTGAAGTATTTTGAAAACAAAAATAGCAGAAAGTACTTCTTATCTAGTATTTCAAATCGAACAGATAAGTATGTATTAAATTCATACAATTTTACTAAAAGACTAATATTAGGTATAAATAAGAAGAACGCTATTGCACTTATTCAATGGATTGCGTATCATATTCTCTCATGGGCCAGAGACACCTATATCTGGCTCTATAGGAAGGCCAGATCACATCCACCATCAAAGATGGTCGTAGATATGGTAAGAGGC
>CAZOGG010000083.1:0-588 GCA_964579565.1 uncultured Candidatus Saccharibacteria bacterium
TGGCTCTTCTGGTTATTAAGTTTCTAATTAAATTTATTAAAATAAATAATTTCATACCTTTCGCTTATTATAGAATTATTCTTGGTGTTCTTGTTGTTCTGTATTTCTTATTTAAATAAAAGAATCCCGCCCCAGCCTCAAGGGTGAGATCCCTTTGAGATTGGTGCGGGCTATTCTGCTCCCAACAATGCGTTCGTGTCTTTTTCTGCAGGATGCTCATCCTTCCTGATAGTCATGTTGATGTCAGTGATCAGTGTATCCATGTGCGTATTAGCAATCTGCATCAGATGACCGTCATGATCATCAAAATCAGATATCAAATCCTTAATCAAAACCATCGTAGGGATGTCCCTTGTGGCCTTGATTAACTCCAAAAGTTTTCTTCTTGAATTTGAATTGAGCCTAGTTTTATCGTGCATAAGTTTGTCCTCTCAAACTTTCCGGTGGTGAGTATATCACAATTGAATTATGAGGTATAGTAGTAAAAAAGCACACCCCACGGTTGGTCCGTGGGGTGGTGATGTGTGAGGGATCTACGCCGAGAAGAGTTCTCCATGCTCGAGTTGGATGAGGGTCATGTTTATGGCT
>CAZOGG010000083.1:598-3026 GCA_964579565.1 uncultured Candidatus Saccharibacteria bacterium
GTAAGTGCGCCGATGACTCCCTGATCTGCACCTATTTCTGGATCATCGGTCATGCCGATTTCCTTGAAGGCTTGATTGAGGTCGTATCCTCTTTCGATTACGAGTTCGACCATTCGTTGTGGTAGCTTGAATGCTGGTGATTGTCCATAAGCATAATCCTTGCCATCATAGATGACGCAGAATGTGCACTCCATGTATGCAACTGATGGAACCCTATAGATTCCGCTCTCAATCCCGATACCGATGTCATTGGCTCCAAGTGAGTTCTTCGCTCGATTCTTGGCCCCACGGATAATTTCTGCAATAGTTATTGGTTGCTTCCTTACACCGGAGTTTGCCTTGATAGGGTGGATATTGGCCTTGGCGAGGTCTTCGTACATTCTGATCGCTGATATGACTGCTCCAATCTTTGTTTTGTTTGTTGTGCCAACTCCGATTGTTCTGATACCTTTAATCTTCATTCCTACACCATTGTAAACATTAATATTTGTGCTTGTCAAATTTCTCTAATTAGGTTTACTTGATTATATGTGTTGTAACTTTATTTCCTTTGACTTACATTGACAATAGGAACATAATTAATGTGTCGTTTAATATCTTTTTGTTTTCGTTATTGGAATCGTTAATTCTAAGTCGACTGCGCAATGTTACTAATCTTCGCAGTGAAAAGTTTCTCGAATATACTTTTGTTAACTAACTTATGTGTATAGGATATTTTACTTCTTAATAAATTACAATAAAATAAATATGAATAAAATCACATTAATGTTATCTGTGTCAGTTGTTGTTATTATGGTTATGTTCGCCTCTGTATCACAAGTTATGGCTGCTGAATATCCAAATATAATTACTGGTAATGACATGTCTCTCGGCACCTCAAATCAGAATGTAGTTGTTCTACAAGGTCTTTTAACAGAGCTAGGCTATCTCAATGTTCCCGCTGGTGTCCCATTCGGATACTATGGATCATTAACACAGAGTGCTGTTGCTTCATATCAATCTAGAATGAATGTGAACGGTTCTACTGGATATTTCGGACCAGTTACTAAGACTGCGATGTTGAATGACTTCGCATCACATGGATGGTTGGCAGTACTAGGTTGGAATAATTAATTAGGTAAATAGCGAACATAACAAGAAGCAGTACACAGAATGTACTGTTTTTTGTGTGAATAAATGGATTTGACCAATACCCCCATAGGGTATATGATGTATATATGAATGATTCAAAAAATAAGTTAATTAGAAGATTAAAAATAATTGAGGGACAAGTTCGAGGTTTACAAGATATGTTAGAGAAGGATACATATTGTATAGATGTAATTACTCAGACTTCAGCAGTGAAGCAGGCACTATCTGGAGTAGAAGACGAATTATTGAAAAGTCACTTGAATACATGTGTTGTACATCAAATCCGGAAGGGAAAGGAGAAAGATGCAGTAGATGAAATATTAAAAGTTTATCAATTAAAGAAGAAATAATATGAAAATATCAATATATTTAGCATTGGGCTTGGTCGTCGTAGGTTCTGTTCTAGGAATTGGCTTTGGCTATTATTTGACTCCAGAGTATAAGACAACTATGTATGAGAATAACTCTATGAGTCTTGGTCAAGCCGATAGATCGTTTGATTTGCGGTATTTGAATGCGATGATTGCACATCATCGCGGCGCAATGCTTCTTGCTGAACAACTTGGTAATAGTACATCTCGTCCAGAAATGAAGACCCTTTCTCAAAATATTCTAAGCGATGAGCCGAAGGCAATTGCAGAGCTTTATACTTGGAAAAAGGATTGGTATGGGGACACCAAAAGTGTACAAGATCCTATTGTGGCTAATCTTGGTCCAGCTGGTGAGACATTTGATCTGCGATTTCTAAATGCAATAATTGCTCATCATGAGGTGGGTATAGTTATGACACAAGAAACAAGGATGAAATCAAGTAGAGCTCAGATATTGGACAATGCAAATGCAGTTGAGGCATTCCTTTCTAAGGGATTGGAAACACTTAAAGGTCTTAGAACTACTTGGTACAATATTTAATAACTATGACTACACAAATTATAAAAGTTAAGGGAATGCATTGCGCTAGCTGTGCTTCGATAATCACCAAGAAGCTTTCAGCTCTACCTCATATTCACTCTGTCTCTGTAAATTATGGTAATGAGAAGGCGAAGATTGATTATGATGAGAGTCAAACTTCAATTAGTGTAATGAATAATGAAATAGATAAACTCGGGTATTCGCTCATGTCAGATGAGAGTGTTCCCAATGACGGACACGATCACGCTGCGCAACAATGGCGCCGGCGTCTGGATCGAGGTCGCCCGGAGCGACAACGCGGCATGATCCACCCCACGGCCGCGATCGGCGAGGGGGCGGAGATCGCGGCCTCCGTCTTCATCGGCGCGGGGGTCAGGATCGGGGC
>CAZOGG010000084.1:0-2938 GCA_964579565.1 uncultured Candidatus Saccharibacteria bacterium
AATTAAGATTAAGTCAAAGGGAGTGGTGAATGAAGATCCTACCGCTTCTAGAACTATTCAGGCATCACTTGCAATACCTTCATTTGCCAAATATGCCGTAGTAGCAGGTGATATTATGAGATTTGGAAATGGTACAGAGGTATTCGGTCCTATACATTCCAATAATGGTATTAGATTTGATGGTTTGGCACATAATCTTATAACCAGTTCTAAGGATAAATATGTAGACCCAGATAATGGCGCTCCATTTAGATTTGGTGTGTATACAACACTAGGTACCACAGATCCAAGTCCACCAGCTGCTGTTCCAGATAGACAGGATGTATTTATGGCTGGAAGGCAGTTCCCAGTAGCCGCTGTTGATTTCGCTGGTATCACTACTGAGCTTGCAACAATGAAGACGAATGCCATAGCGGGTGGTAGGTATTTCGCTGCTTCCGGTTCCCAAGGTTACCATATAGTATTGAAGACGAATGATACATTTGATCTCTATAGAGTTACTTCTGTGAGAAACGCTCCAGGAAGTTGTTCAAACACACAAGGTCAGACTGGTTGGGGTATATGGAGTATAAATAATAAGACTTTACTACAAAATTATGCAATGCCTGCAAATGGTATTATCTTCGTTGAAGATCATGTGTGGGTCAGTGGTCAGATCAATACTGCGAGAGTAACTATTGCAGCAGGTAGATTCCCTGACTCTGCTACTACCAGAAAGGATATTATAGTTAATAATGATTTGTTATACACTAATTATGACGGCCAAGATACTATTGCGCTAATTGCCCAGGGTAATATAACAACTGGATTATATAGTGAAGATAGTTTAAGAATCGATGCTGCACTTATAGCTCAGAATGGTAGAGTTGGTAGATATTATTATTCTGGAAATAATTGTAGTGCAAATGCCAGTAGATCAGATATAACTTTATATGGAATGATTGGTACTAAGCTTAGATATGGATTCGCTTATACTGATGGTACCGGATATGATATTAGAAATATTATTTATGATGGTAACTTGCTATATGCTCCTCCTCCAAGTTTCCCATTGACATCAAGTCAATACTCAGTTCTATCTTGGGAAGAAGTAAAGTAGGTATGATATACTTTTGGTATGAAAAAGATTGTAATTGGAAATTGGAAAATGAATCCAGTTTCATATGATGAGGCATTAAAAATTTTTAATTCAATTAAGAGATTCTCGGCTAAATTAAACAAAACTAATGTTGTAATGTGTCCTCCTTTTATCTACTCATATTCATTTATTAAGAAGAATAAGGATAATGCAGTATCTATCGGTGCTCAGAATGTATATTCGGAAGAGCAAGGTGCATTTACAGGGGAAATAGGTCCAAGAATGTTACAAAATATAGGAATATCACATGTAATTGTTGGTCATTCCGAAAGAAGATCTAGAGGTGAAACTGATGAGGATGTATCAAAGAAGACACAATTACTTCATGATGCAGGTATATGTTCTGTTGTATGTATTGGAGAAAGAGAAAGAGATGCGAATGGCAATTATCTTAATTTCATAAAGGAACAAATAAAGAATTCACTGTCTAAAGTTAACAAAAAGTCATTAAGTAAGTTAATGATTGCATATGAACCTATATGGGCAATAGGTGCCAAGGAAGCCATGAGTCCTAGAGATATTCTAGAAATGTCCCTGTTTATTAAGAAGGTTATTTCCGACATGTTCGGACAGAGTGAAGCCAAGGATGTTCCTATATTATATGGAGGTTCTGTTAATTTCAGAAATGCAGGTGATATTATCTCACAAGGTCAGGTTAATGGACTTCTGGTTGGTAGGGAGAGTGTTAATCCACCAGGTTTCATCGAATTATTAAAAGCTGTAGATTTACTATAAATTTCATGAAAAGTATAAAAGATATAAACAAGCTTGATGGGGTAAGAGTTCTTGTCAGGCTGGATTTGAATGTTCCAGTTCAGAAGGGGGTTATCGTTGATGATTTCAGAATTAGAAAGGCTATGCCACTTATTCAATATCTTTATGATAAAGGAGCAAATATCATTTTAATAAGCCATATTGAGACAGTAGATAATCCAACACTTAAACCAGTATCAGAATACCTTGTAAAGCATGGGATTGATTGTGTTTTCGAGAAGAATTACAAAAAAGCATTAAATAATGAGAACAGAATAATATTATTAGAGAATTTGCGTGAACATGAAGGAGAGAAGAAGAATGACAAGAAATTTGCAAAAGAATTAGCTTCACTTGCTGATATCTATATAAATGAAGCGTTCTCAGTATCACATAGAGAGCATGCTTCTGTATCAGCTATAACAGAATTTATACCAAGTTATGCTGGATTACAATTCGAAGAAGAGATTAAACATCTAAGTACTGCATTTAATCCTGATCATCCTTTCTTGTTCATACTTGGTGGTGCCAAGTTCGAGACTAAACTTCCTTTGATTGAGAAATTCATTGATTCTGCTGATCGAATATTCGTTGGTGGTGCATTAGCTAGCAATTTCTTCAAGGAAATGGGTCAGGATATTGGCGATTCTCTTGTTTCGCCTGAGAATTATGATTTACAAAGATTTATAAGTACAAAGAAGATTGTACTTCCAGTTGATAGTCTAATTAAAGACAAAAAGATAATGGATGCAGGGACTAAAACCGTAGAGGTTCTGAGGATGGAAATTGAAAAGGCTAAATATATATTATGGAACGGTCCCTTAGGTGCTTATGAGACTGGATATCGTGCATCCACACTTCAATTAGCGGAAATGTTGGCGGATGCAACAAAGAAAGGTGCCAAGACTATTGTTGGAGGAGGAGATACTCTTGCTACAATTGCAGAATTGAAGCTTGAGGATTCATTTACCTTCATCTCTACTGGTGGAGGAGCAATGCTTGATTATCTTGCCAAGGGTACTCTTCCTGGTATTGATGCTCTTGAGA
>CAZOGG010000085.1:0-2488 GCA_964579565.1 uncultured Candidatus Saccharibacteria bacterium
CAAGTGTCGTGTTAGCATCGCTATCTACAGCAAGAGCAAGTGCAAGAGATTCAGAAAGAATAGCAGCAGTTAAACAAATACAGAATGCATTGGAGTTGTATGCACTTGATCATGGAGGAGATTATCCTGGTTATTTAAACACAAATACGACAAATGGTGAATCTGCCTTTGCAAGAAGCGTGGAAAATTCTTCAGAGATCGGTACTAGTAATAGTGGTTGTGGTTATGGCTCTCCTGGGACAGCTGGTGGCACTTCTCCAACTTATATGCCTGGGGTCTGGTGTAGATTAGAGAATGCTTTGTCACCATACATTAAAAATTTACCAAGGACATTTATTAGTAATAATACATATTATTATTTTACCTATAAGGTTCCACAGCGAAATACTAGTGGTAATAATCCTAATGATATTAAATTTTACGGTCTATCAACAAGACTAGAGAGACCAAATTCAGTAAGTCAGAATGATGGTGGGGCATCAAATGTAGATTTCGAAGTAGGTCAGTTACCGAGATACTGTGCTTCTTTAACTAGTCCCACAGTTGGTAAGGATTGGAATTCGTGGAATGCATATCCATGTTCATGTACGAATAATCTTGATCCCGCAACTTGTGGTAAATAGTCAATCTACTCAAAATGCTTAAGGTCCGATTTCCTTTTCTTAAGATAATTCTTTATCTGTAAGTATTTATTTAAATTAATATCCAACTCTACCAAATTCTTAGCCTCTGTTCTCGCTGCCTCTACTAATTTAATATTCTGCAATGCTTCCATTGCTATATCTGATACTCCCCATTGTTTACCTCCTGACAATTCTCCAGCACCGCGGAATTTGAGATCGTATTCTGCAAGTTCAAATCCGTTTTTGGCTGTCTTAAGCGCGTTAAGTCTGTTTATTGTTTTGTCTGACTTGGTATCTGCGAATACATAACAATATGCCTGATTATTGGATCGTATAACTCTTCCTCTTAGTTGATGCAATTGTGCTAGGCCGAATCTTTCGGCACCTTCTATAACTATTACCGTTGCATTTGGTACATTTACTCCAACCTCAACTACTGATGTTGCACATAGTATATTTATTTTACCTGATTTAAATTCCAACATTACTCGGTCTTTCTCTGCTGGTTTCATTTTGCTATGCAGTATTCCTATTTCATACTCTTGGAAAACCTTTTCCTTGAGTCTCTTAGCTTCTTCTTTCACTGACTTTGCATTTACCGCAGCTTCCTTTGTTGGATCTGCCTCGTCTATTCTTGGACAAATTATATATGCTTGTCTACCTTGTTTTAATTCTTCACGAATCTTCTCATAGGTATTATCTCTGTCTTCTGGAGTTATTATTTCTGTAATTATTGGCTTTCTACCATGTGGCATTTGATCTAGTAGGGTAAGGTCGAGGTCTCCGTAAATTGTCAGAGCAAGTGTGCGGGGTATAGGCGTTGCTGTCATTGATAGCAAATGTGGTGCGCGAGCTTGACCCAAGGCATCCTTGTGGACTAAGGTCGCTCTCTGTTTCAATCCGAATCTATGTTGTTCATCGATTATTACATAAGCTAGGTTCTTAAATTTAACCGTCTTCTGTATTAGAGCATGTGTACCAATTAGAATTGGTATTTCACCATTTTCCACCCATTTCAATAATTGAGTTTTGGAAATATCTGTCCATCCCTTGGGATTTAATTTCGAAGGGAATTTCTTGCAACCACTTCCTGTTATAAGTCCGACTTGAATTCCAAGATATGAGAAATATTGAATAAATGATTCGAAATGTTGTGAGGCTAATATCTCAGTAGGGCACATATATGCAACTTGTAGATTGCCGTATTTCCTATCCTTAGGCTTTGTAGTTACTACTGTATATGCCGTTGATGCTGCTACTGCGGTCTTACCAGATCCTACGTCACCTTCAAGTAGTCGAGACATTGCATATCCCTTTTTAAAATCATTTATTATTGTGTTTATGGAACTCTTCTGGGCCTCTGTAGCTTCGAAAGGGAATCGCTTTATGAATTCTTGAAGATGCTTCTCATCTGGCTCAATTGTAAATGATGGGTTCATTTCATAATTCTTTCTTTGAATTTGTTTCTCTAATTGAATAAAGAAAACCTCCTGAAAGGCAAATCTCTTCCTAGCAGAATGCGCATCTTCTGCTTTCATTGGTGTGTGAATCCATATAAGTGCAGTCTTTAAGCTTGGTAAGCTGTATTTCTCCAATATTTCCTTGGGTATTGGATCTACTATAGTATCTAGTACTCCTGATTTAAATATCTCAACAATCTTGTGATATATCCAATTCGATGTTATTCCTCTCGACTCTGGATATACTGGATATAGAGTATGAGATATTCCTTCGCTTCCGAATAGGGATTCGCCAACTCCTGTTGGGATTTTGTTTATTATTTCAATTTTGGGATTTGAGAAATATAATTCTCCGTCCTTTTTCCTTTTTGATACCTTTCCCTCTATTCTCACTAGCGCTCCCTC
>CAZOGG010000085.1:2498-2887 GCA_964579565.1 uncultured Candidatus Saccharibacteria bacterium
TTCATCCTCTACCCAAGCATCGGCCATTGCGATCTTTGACTTGAACCCTTTGCTTGTTTTTAATTTCTCTATTCTTCCGAATATAACAGCAGAGTCACCCTTGGCTAGCGAAGAAATATTCCTAGTCTCAGAAGTATCTCCGTATCTGGTAGGGAAATGATAAAGCAAATCCTCAATAGTCTCTATACCAAGCTTATTCAAAGCCAGCTTCTGTGAGGCTACAAGTCTGGAATGGTCTGTAATAAGTGAATCGTATTGCATTTGTGCATTATACGATATAATCTATAAATATAGGAAACATGTCAGAGCTGTCGAATGAGCATCTTTGCTAAAGATGTAGGCCCCTTAAAGGCCTCGAGGGTTCGAATCCCTCCGTCTCCGCTGAAGTG
>CAZOGG010000086.1:0-258 GCA_964579565.1 uncultured Candidatus Saccharibacteria bacterium
TCCGTGATCTTACGGGAACGGATTTATCATAGTAAGGCTGCACTGCCCATCGCCTAGGCAGTGGCGAGTAAACAAAAAGTGGGTTTATTTTGAATGTACTGATCCCATTCATTCCTGATCAAATATTCAGGATCACCCTTTTTATAGAACCAACATTCTTCACCGTGTAATGTTAGCCAGAATTTCTTAAGTTTTATTCTGGACTTTCTAGCTGGCTTAGCCTCAGCTTTATCTCTTGCTCTCTGAGTATAGTAGTAA
>CAZOGG010000086.1:268-2836 GCA_964579565.1 uncultured Candidatus Saccharibacteria bacterium
TGTTCACACTTTCCAGCTTCGTCCATTTCACAAGACGAGGAATGGTACCGGCAGTTCTTTGACAAATCCAAGCAAATTCAATACCAATTTCCCGGCCACTGAAGCTTAAGCTAGCAATCTCACCTTGAATGATATCGCCATTTCTCATTTTCAAGCGAGATTGATCGTATCCCTCTGAAAGTAAATGTTGGAGTACTCTTGTATCTCTATAATACCCATGCATAAACGCACCTTTCTTGTTAATTGTTTTTGAACTGTTTTCTGCCCACTATTATAGCATCTTTCTTCTAGCTAGTTTGAGACGATTACAACGAACTCTCCCTTCTGCTTCTCTGGTGTTTTTGTAAGTATTTCTAGTATTTCTTCTGCAGAACCCTGAATTATTTCTTCATAAATCTTTGTTAACTCGCGAGCAATTGTTATCTTTTTATTTATTGATTTCAGAGATTCCAAAGTTTTTAAAATTCTATGTGTTGATTCGTAAAATACTACTGTTCTATCTGTTTCCGCTATTTCTTTAAATAAAGTCTCTCTGCCCTTTTTGTGAGGCATAAATCCAAGGAAAATAAATTCATGTGTAGGAACTCCAGATATTGATAATGCTGATACCAAGGCTGATGGTCCAGGTATTGTAACTATACTTAAGTCAGGATACTTCGATCTAATTTGAGAAATTAACATGGATCCAGGATCAGATATTCCAGGCGTTCCTGCATCTGTTACAAGAGCAATATTCTTGCCTTCTTCGATTCTTTCTAGTATCAACTCAACCTTAGCCTCACCACTCTGAGCATGATAGCTGATCATCTGTGTATTGATACCATGCTTTTCGAATAGTCTTTTTGTAACCCTTGTATCCTCACATAGGACAATATCAACCTCTTTTAGAATTCTAAGAGCTCTTAGGGTTATATCCTCCAAGTTACCTATGGGTGTTGCGACAATATAAAAAGTAGACATAAAGATATAATATACTACACTATCTATATGGCAAGTAATATCATTTATATAGCTAGAGACATAGACAGGGCCTTGGGCAAGACTCCAACCGATGATTATTTCATTATTACAAATGAAACTTCATATTCCAAGGAAATAAAATCCAAGTATCCAAATAATGTATTTTTAATTAAATCAGAGGAAATTCTTGATACTTATGAATTACTATTAAACAAAGAGGCTCAAGAAATTATAGATAGTAAGCAAGCTAAATTACTGATATTCAAAAACACTATTCATATAGAGAGCTTATGTAAAGAGAAGAATTGGGAAATTCTAAATCCAAGTGCTGAGCTTTCAGAAATGATTGAGAACAAAATTTCACAAGTATCTTGGCTTGAAGAATTATCATCATATTTACCCGAGCATAATATTAGTTTAGTAAAGGATATAGAATGGAACAAGAAACCATTCATATTGCAATGGTCACATGGTCATACCGGAGAAGGTACAATACTAATTTCAAAAGAAGATGATCTGAATTCACTTAAATCCAAATTCTCACTCAGAGAAGCCAAGGTTACCGAATTCATAAATGGGCCGGTATTCACAGTAAATATTGTAGTAACAGATACAGTAATATTATTGGGAAATATAAGCTATCAAATCACAGGAATATTACCATTCACCGAGAATGCATTTAGTACAATTGGCAATGACTGGAGTCTTCCTCATACCATTCTAACTGAAGCTCAATTGAAATCATTCGATAGTATTGCAGAACAAATAGGTAAAAAGATGCAGAATAACAAATGGAAAGGACTATTCGGAATTGATGTAATTTATAATCAAGAGAAGGATGAATTGAAACTAATTGAGATAAACGCAAGACAGCCAGCATCAACAACTTATGAATCAGAATTACAAAGCCAATTCAATCTAAATGGCATAACAACATTCGACGCGCATTTACTTTCACTTCAGAATATTCCTATAACATCAGCTCTAATTCCTATAAATGATGGCGCTCAGATCGTGCAGAGAGTTACCAAGAACTCCCACAATTCTAATCCGATTAAATTAATAGAAGCCGGATATCGAGTTATAATATACGATAACACCAAGCCAAATTCAGATTTGATAAGAATTCAATCATTAAGAGGTATAATGGAGACTCATATGAAATTCAATTCAAGAGGTAAGGAAATTTTAGATTTAATTTAATATGAATACAAAGACAATTTCACCAAAAGCTCTAGATATAATAGATCAATATTTAAATTTCAAAATGGGAAATGCTATTTGCTCTGTTCCCTATTACAACAATAGAACAAATGCATTGCGCGGAGCATTGAGAGTAGAAGTTGGCAAAGGAAGCCCGAAGGATATTTATGAAGAGGTTCAGCAATTATGTCTGAAGAATAAAGTAGATATAAACAGTATAAATTCAGAAGAATTAAAAACTATTTTGGTTGATAATAATATTGGTTTGGATTGTTCAGCTTATGCATACTATATATTAAATGAAGAGAGCTTGGGTATTGGCAAAGGTAGTATAGACAAGCATTTATCTTTCCCCTATTGCAAGGGATTCATAAATAAAATCAAATGCAAGATTCGACCGATTGA
>CAZOGG010000087.1:0-2793 GCA_964579565.1 uncultured Candidatus Saccharibacteria bacterium
CGTATGGGAATATTGAGGCTCTTGAGGATGTTGCTGTGAAGTATTCTCCGACAACCTGTCCAACTACTGATAGCTTGGCATATGGGGATGTTGTTCCAATTCCGAGGTTTCCATTATTAATGGTAGTGTTATAACCTGTTGCTGGATCAATTACGAGATTTTGTGCACTTGTTGTAATATTACCTCCTGATGAGAAAATAAGGTTTGACTGCCTTAACCAAAGAGCGTCTAAAAATTGGCTGCCACTAAGTCTTTGGTTATAATACATTCTCGAACCACTAACATTTCCAAAAACTGCAAAGCTTTTATTACCAGTATCACTTCCTATCTGCAAAGTCTCCCCAGGAGCAGTTGTCCCAATTCCCACATTTCCTCCTGCTGTAGCAAAGTATGCTGATCCTGATGATGTAATAGCTGTTGTAGAAGCGTATGGGAATATTGAGGCTGTAGATGTTGTTGCAATGAAGTATCCAGCAGTAGCTGAATTACCTAGAACAGAACTACCTTCTACTGATAGACGAGCGTATGGAGATGTTGTTCCGATACCTAAATTGCCTGCATTTGTAAGTCTCATTCCCTCAATTACTGTAGAGTTGGTAAATACTAAGTCTCCTCCAGCTGAATATGGGCGAAGTGTGTTACCTCTTAAGTAATCTTGGGAAGTAATGCCAGTATCTGATTGTATTAATCCACTAACAAATAATTTTGTTGAAGGATTTGTTGTTCCAATTCCCACATTTCCTCCTGTTGTTGCAAAGTATGCTGATCCTGAAGATGTAATAGCTGTTGTAGAAGCGTATGGGAAAGTAGATGCAGTTGATGAAGTAGCTGTGAAATATTCTCCGACAACCTGGCCTACTACTGATAGCTTGGCATATGGGGATGTTGTTCCTATGCCAACATTTCCAGATGAATCTATATAAAGTCTTGAGAAACCATTTGCTGAAAGACCAATTGCTCCTACAGCATCTGTATACAAACCTTCTAGACCTAAACCAGTATTATTCAACAATATATTAGGTGAACTTGGATCTCCTGTACTATCTCCAATGAAACGATCACCCCATACCAATCCTTCTGAGCTGATATCACCCGTAGAATACAATGAAGCTGTGTTTATACTTGACGCGTTGATTCCAGTACCTTGAACATCAAGTGTACTTACTGGATTTGTTGTACCAATACCTACATATCCTCCATCAACTGCAAAGTATGCTGAGCCAGATGATGTGATAGCTGTTGTTGAAGCGTATGGGAAAGTAGATGCAGTTGATGAAGTAGCTGTGAAGTATTCTCCGACAACCTGTCCAACTACTGATAGTTTGGCGTACGGAGATGATGTACCGATACCCACGTCACCAGATGAATTCATAGTCATTGCTAATTTCGCAATTCCGTTAGTATAGAAATTAAGACCTTTACTTACATCTGAAAAAATAGAAGCGTATCTTGTTGAGGCATATCCACTTGTGAAGCCAAGACCATTTGAGTAGTGTACTTGCAACTCTCCATTTGAATAGGTTGTTCCAGCAAAATATGCACCGGTATTAACTGTAAGTCCAACAGTCGGCGTAGAAGTATTAATACCAACATTTCCATTAGCCATAACAGTAAATGCTGTTGTCGTAGCTGTACCATTTGTTGTTGATGCAATAGTAAGTAGAGGTGTATTGGCTGTAGTTGTTCGTGAGTTTGATATTGAAAGGATTGAGTATGGAGATGTACTTCCAATTCCCAAATTTCCTGTACTTGAAATTCTCACTCTCTCAGCGATACCAGCTGGTCCACCACTAGTTGTAAATCCAATACCAGTATATCCATTAGATTCATTTGCCAATGATATCTGCGCATACTTATATGTATAGTTTAATGTAGTATCACTTAACCTAATAGTACCTCCAACATCGAGAGTAGATTGTGGTATTGAATATGTTCCAACACCAACATTACCATTATCTAGGATTGTAAATCTTCTATTATTAGATGAATCTGAAAACTGAGATAGCAATCCAGTACCTGTTCCAGAGCCTGTAACTGCAAATCTAGCTACTGGTGAAGTTGTCCCAATTCCCACATTTCCTCCTGTTGTTGCAAAGTATGCTGAATCTGTTGAACTAATAGCTGTTGTTGAGGCGTATGGGAAGATCGATGCAGTTGAAGATGTCGCTACAAAGTAAGCTGCAGTTGGAGCACTTGTAGCTGTTAGGCCATTAGCTCCACTCCAAGCAGTTAACATACCATTTGTACCACCTGATACTCCACTTATACAAGCACCATTTACAGAGAAACAACCAGAGGTGATATTGAATCCGACATTTGATGTAGATGTAGCTTGACCACTTATATTTAATCCAGACAAAGTAGTAGTTGCAAATCCTGTAGCTGATACTGATAGAGCTGTAGATGAAGCAGATGTAACAACTTCTAGTATTTTACCTGTTGTTGTTCCCCATGCTGTCAGAGTTGCGTATGGAGTACTTGTACCTGCAGCTATACTACCGAATGGTGCTGTAAATGCAGTGTTAGTAACCGAGGCTGCCTTGGCATAGCTTGTAGTACAATTCTGAACATTATTACCATATACATTGATATTTGTACCTCTGACTAGATTAATACCAATTGAACAATCTCTGATTGTGTTGCCAGTGATTATGATATTGTCTGGCTCTACGGAGCCTACGTCAATTCTTGTATATATACCCGAACTTAATGACCTGATAATGTTGTTTGCAACAACAACGTCTTTTGTTTCATTAGTCCAACCTGAACCTAGATGAGTTGAATGTGTCTCAA
>CAZOGG010000088.1:0-2774 GCA_964579565.1 uncultured Candidatus Saccharibacteria bacterium
ACAAAGATAATTCTTAAGGACCAAGGAATTCATTCTTGATTTCATCCTTGTGTGCAACTCTATGATATCTTCTCATACCCATAAGAATTCCAAGTCCCGTAAACTCAGTTAGTAGATGAGTTCCTCCATAACTCAAGAAAGGTATAGTGGTTCCTGTAACTGGAAGTAATTGAATATTCATTCCTACATTAATTATGAAGTGAACAACAATATATATAGCAACACCCGAACCGAATAATATTTCGAAATTTGTAGCTCCGAGCATGGTGTTCGCAACGATTCTATAAACAACGATACCAAACATAGTAAATAGAATAATGACACCAGCAAATCCCCATTCCTCAGCATAAGCAGAGAAAATAAAATCTGTTTGGTATTCTGGTAGGAATTTCAATCTAGATTGTGTTCCATATCCAATACCCTTCCCCCACATTTGACCAGAGCCCACAGCAATAGTTGATTGATAGGCATTGTAACCAGTACCATGAATGTCAGCCAAAGGGTTAATAAAGTTCTTGATACGATTCTTCTGATAATCCTTGAAACCGAAATTCCATAAACCAATAAGCACAAGTATTCCTAGCATGAACATAGCGAGTAAATGCTTCTTCGATATTCCAGATACAAGAACCATACCGAACCAAATGAAAAATATAATAATAGCTGAACCGAAATCTGGCTGTATAAGAACAAGTGCGAATATAGCAAAGGCATATGCACCAGAGACAAGAATATGTCTTACATTAGCAATTTCAATATGCCTTCTAGAGAAATACTTAGCCAGGATTATTATCACAACCAGCTTGATGGGATCAGAAGGTTGAAATGAAAGCGCACCGAAATCAAACCAAGATACAGCACCCTTTGTTACCTGACCAACAAGAAATAGCAGAACAAGAACCGAACATGAGAATAGGAATAGACTTACAGAAACCCATGTTCTCCTTAGGAATCTAAAATCAATGAAACTTAGAAAGAAGAATATAAGCATTGAAACTAGAATCCATATAGACTGACGGAGAAAGTGATTCGTATCACCTGTAAATGAATTCATAGTTACAAGACCAGCACCAAGCAATGGCAAAGTCGCTAGAAATAGTATCCAATCAATACCCTTCTTTTCTTTGTCATCCTTTAATTTATTAATTAAGAAAAATTCTTTAAGCATTTATCTATTCAGAAACTTCGGTTCAATAATCGGCAATACCTCTATAGACTTAACATTATCATTTCTGTTTACTGGCCATGTATACGAAGCAACTTCTCTACCACTCTTAGACTGAATATTGTCTACTTTAGTCTTGGAGAATCCTATAGCATTGCCATTAATATCAGATAGTATCACAGAGACATCAACATTGTTATAGTCATATAAACTTCTATTCTCAAGCACAACCTCAAGTGATGAGGAATTATTATCCTCAGTGTACTTCTTGTCAGATATTACCAACTTATCCAATTCATCTGATGACTTATACCACACAGGTGGACTTGTGAATTCAAATGTTGCCTTAAAAGGTATACTCTGATCAAGAAAGACTGATGGGTTGAATACCAGTGAGTTTCTATGTGGATACAATGTAACCTTGCCAAGTTGCTCCTTGATCATAAGGCCATTAATATCATATACAATTATCTTGTATGGAACATCCTTGGCTCCCGCATCAACATTGGTATTTACAATCAAAGAAGCAAAGTTATATATTCCATCTGCGATCTTCTCGAATTTAGCACCGCCCCATATTACCTTAGGCGGCAGGAAATTATTCTGACATAACATTACACATGATCCGCCACAATCAACACCCTCTTCATTACCATTCATAATACGATCAGAGCAAGTGGGTGGCTTATATAGGAAATAGAATGCAGGAAGTGCGACAAGTAGAATAAGCACCAAAGTTACAAAAGTGCTATACATAAACTTCCTTCTAGTAGCCCATGATGCCATATTGTAAGTATATCAATAATTCAGTCTTAAACCAAAATTAGTATGCTAATTATCTCGTAATTTAAGTGCTTGGCATCTATTGACAGTACATGCTTATATGTGCTATAATATATAAGGATTAAGTCAGATCAACAAAACGCAAACATCGGACTTTGACAGCATAATGAAAAACCTAATTAGCTTCCTTTTTCTCGTGGCATCCGTCCTCAGTGGAATGGGCGCAGAGCCCATCTACAGGAATCCTCGGGTTTCCCCGAGTTTCGGAGATCTCATCCAGAAAATGTGGGTGGAAGACCACTTCGTAATTGGTGAGGGTGAATGGTCTAGTACCATGTCCTCAATCCAGAAGGTTCCAGACTACTTCGTGGTCTGGTCCTCCAACAAGGACGGTGGGAGGATCCTGAAAATGGATCCTTTCAAAACCGACTCGAACGGAGTCGTTCAGCCCCCGAAGTTCACAGATGTAGTTACTGGTGAAAGCCAGGTACTGCCCTACCAGACGTATGGTGCATCTAAGGATGAGGAGTACTACCACTACGGAGTACTTACCTTGGGTGAGGACAAATACAATGTCGCCGTTGCATACGGTGACAGCTTGTCTCATCCTGGCGTCATGATCACCTGGGGCACGGGCTCCGACATCTTCGATGTTGGCGTAATTGCCGACAGCTTCGAGGAAGCGTCTGTGGCCGACAAGGTCACCGAGAACAAGGTGAGCATGGTCAAGTACTACGAGAAGGGTAGCTCCGTAAATGGAACCTACCTGCTCGTCGACTCCCCGAAGGAGTTTGGGCAGTTTACAGTCAAGGTCAGCACCGACCTT
>CAZOGG010000089.1:0-2678 GCA_964579565.1 uncultured Candidatus Saccharibacteria bacterium
TGGTTCTCTTGATGATGCGTTTACATATCGTTCCCTACAGACATATAATCCTTATGTCGGTATGTCCGAGGATGTAGTTCAGGTTGTATAACAAGCACTAGATTTTCGGCTTAAAAAAGGTAACTATCAGAAATCTATAGAATTGCTTCAGGGAGCATTATCAAAAGATCCTGATTCTGCAATTCTGAAATACCATCTAGGCCTTACATATCATGGAATGAAGAAGTATGACCAAGCACTCACAATATACAAAGACATTATGAACGACTCGATTGTTAAAAGTCCCATGCTATACAGTGACATTGCTTCTGCGAATCTTGCACTAGATAATGACATTGAGTTTATCAGCTACATGGAACTTTCAATTAAAGAATTTCCTGAAGATTTAAATCAATACCTTACTTTTGCTAGATACTATCAGGATAAAAATCAACTTAATAAGGCAGAAGAAGTTATAAATAAGGGTTTAAAGATAGAGCCTCGTTATGCAAGTTTTTATAATGCATTAGCTATCATTTCAGCATTTAGAAATGATACAAAAACTGAATTTGATCTTTATAAAAAGGCTCTCTCCTACGATTTCCGATATGCACCAAGTCATTTAAATCTCTCAATCATCTACGATCAGAAATATTATGATCCCAAAAGTGCACTGACTGAAGCTAAGATTGCCATGGAACTTAACAGAAATGCTCGGCATATAAGCCGTGTGGTTGATATCTACAATGAACTAGGTCAGTATGCTAAATCAAGAGCACTCGAAGCAGAACTTTTGAAAATGCCTGATATAGACGGTAAATCTTATAATGACCTTGGATTAATGTATATGGACAAAAAAGACTACAAGCAAGCAGAGATATATTTAAGAAAGGCTATTGCACTCGAACCTCGATTGTCTAATGCACATAATAATCTTGGCATCGTTCTTGCATCTACTGGTCGTGAAGAAGAATCCTCCGTTAGCTATAAGAAAGCTATAGAAATAAACCCTAATTATGCCAATGCTTACAACAATCTCGGTATTTATTACACAAACACAGGGAAATACCCAGAAGCACAAGCTGCTCTAGAAAAAGCAATTCAATTAGATCATAATACCTATCGACAGTATCAAAACCTAGGTGCTCTCTACCGACTTAAGAATAATAGAGAAAAAATGATTTTCTATTATAAAAAAGCAGTAGAACTTGGATCGAATGACCCTGCCATTCTCGATTTTCTAAAGACTGTTAATTAGTAGTTGCAATGTTGATTTAAATTATAACTATACTCTTTCGAATCTCCTTCTCTCCGCCAGTAGCTTTCAAAACTGTAGTTAAAATTCCCTTATTTTGCGTTATACTTCAAAATCAAAAAGTGATAAAATGTAAGAACCCTAGAGGGATTCGAACTTATGGATTCAGACATCAAAAATCAGATATTAAAACTCGTCGAAGAAATTACTCCGACTGATGATTTTGAGCGTGAACAAATAGACGATACTATCCAATGGATTAAAAGTGGAGCAGAATTGTTTCGTATTCAGAAGCCAGATATTCCTCCAAAACATTTGGTCTCATATTTCATTATTGTTGATCCGAAGGAAAACAAGATACTTCTTATCGACCATATAAAGGCCCAGCTATGGCTTCCGGCCGGTGGACATGTAGAGCCGAATGAGCATCCAAAAATAACGGTTGAAAGAGAAGTTGTTGAGGAGCTAAATACTCAAGCCGAGTTTCTTTATGACGGAATATTTTTCCTTACCCAGGCAGTTACCGTGGGTCTGACGGCAGGACATACTGATGTAAGTCTGTGGTATGTACTTAAGGGCGATTCAAACGTTACTCTCCAATATGATCCAGGAGAATTCAATGGTTACAAATGGTTTAGTCCTCTAGAAATCATCGACACACCGATTGAAAAGCTCGACCCACATCTTCATCGATTTGTGAAAAAATGGATTAAATATTCCGATGCTTCTCAAATCGCTTAGAGAAAATTCGCCAAGACACGCCATCGCTAGTTTTAATTTCCTTACCCGATTAATAACCTATAGATTTGAAATATCAGCATAATTAAACAATACTCCAAAGGCTTTACACCAGATCATTGCATACTTATAATCTTCAATATTTATATCCTCAGGTATCTTATAATTAATATTTCCCTCAGTTGCTTTAACTCTACCTAAACTTATGTATTCCTTTGCATCTAAATCTTTTGCTAGATACACATAAATATCTGGACCATTGATTGTTTTAAAATTTTCATATCGAATGTATGAATCGGACCCATCCCTAACTATACGAACAAATCCACTAGCTGCGTGACCAGTAGTGCCAATTACTTTAGCGGATTTGATTTCAATTTCATTTGGTGCTGGTTGGTTGTCTCGCACATCTTTTGTGCTTGAAGAAGGTATAGATTCATCTATTTTAATATTTATAAAAAGTGGAGAGATAAGATAGTATCCAATTCCGAGTACTATAATTGATACTATTATAATTAATGATTTTTTAACCATAGACTAATAGTATCACCTCTATTAATTTATGCTACAATATTCACCATGCACTGGTCTATCTACGCATTATTATCAGCACTATTTGCCGGAGCGGTTGGAATACTAGGGAAAATTGGTTTAAAGGGAATTGATACCACACTCGCAACATCTATTCGCTCAATTGTGATGATGT
>CAZOGG010000090.1:0-2677 GCA_964579565.1 uncultured Candidatus Saccharibacteria bacterium
CCGGTGCATAACAGTTTTGCAGACTGTCGCGTTGACCAACTTCGCCACTACGCCGAATTCACACCTAGCCTATTCTATAACATTTCTGGCTATCTCGTCTATGCGCTGACGATTCTTCTCTCCTTTATCAATTTCAAAGTCAAAGAAGGGAAGTGCACGCATTCTCGCTCTACTCTTGAAATATTCTCTGAATTCCGCTCTCTTTCTCTTTACGAAATCCAATGCGCCCTTCTCCTTGTCTTCTGGTAATACAGTGAAGAATATTGTTGCGTTATTGCTTCTTTCTGACAGTGACACATCTGTTACTGTAAGTATAGAAGTATAATTAGACTCCCTCTGAAGGAAAAGGGCAGCGGCTTCTCTTATTACATCTTTTAATTTCTGATCTCTTGAACTACTCATTTTATTTAATTGAATTTACTTTCTCTATTGTAACGAAACCTTGAACTTTGTCTCCTTGGGCTATTTCTATCTTCGACTCTATCATACAGCCGAATTCATAACCCTCTCTAACTTCATCTGTCTTGACCTTCTGCTGTTGTAGCTCCTTTATCTTTCCTCTACCTATTTCCATATCTCTTCTTAGGATTTTGACCTCTGAGCCTACTACTAGACTTCCTGATTGAACCTTGCCTCCTAGGATCTGCTTGTCCTTGCTCTTGTTAAATACTGCAAGTATCTTGGCTAGTCCTGATACTTCATCTATGTATTCCTTTGGAATCTTGGATGTAACTATATCCTTTAGATATGTAATTAGGTTATAGATTATGTCGAAAGATTTAACTTGAATGTTATTCCTCTCGATTATACTACTTGCCTTTGAGTCGGCCTTTGTATTGAAGCTAAGTATTATGATGTTTGCATCACTCTGAGCTGTCTTCACATCGTTCTCATTAATGTCACCAATACTCTCTGATACTATCTTTACCTTTACCTTGTCGTTCTTAATCTTAGCTAATTCGTATTTGATACCTTCAAGACTGCCGATTACATCTGCCTTTATGATAATTGGAATTATAACTGTAGTATCACCCTCATCTCTTCTTGTGGATTGAGTTACTCCTGACTCTGAGCTTATCTTGAATTGGCTTGCAATTTCTTCTGCTTCCTTTTTGTTAATAAAAGTTATGAAATCTGCACCAACCTTGGGAATCTTGTCGAAACCAGTAACTCTAACTGGACTTGAGAATGAGGCACTCTTGATTGATTTACCTAGATAATCCTCTAGTATTCTGACAGGTGATATGGCATCCTCAACTACAACATACATACCACTTCTTATTGTGCCGTTCTTGATTAATAGGGTAGCTGATATACCTTTCTTACTATCTCTCTTGGCTTCGATTATTGAACCTATAGCGTTTGTTTCTGTATCTGCCTTCAAGTCCTGTAGATCTGTTACAAGTAGTATCATATCTAATAGCTCAGGAATTCCATCACCCTTAAGTGCAGAAATTGGCACGACAGGTATATCACCTCCATAACCTTCTACATAGATTTCATTCTCTGCTAGACTTTGCTTTGTTAGCTCTATATTTGCTCCTGGTTTGTCGATTTTGTTGATTGCTACTATGTATGGGATTTTCTCTACTAGAATACATTTCAATGCTTCTAAGGTCTGTGGCTTAACTCCATCCTCAGCTGATACTACTAGGATTGCTACATCTGCTGAATGAGCACCTCTTTCTCGAATACTACAGAAAGCCTCATGACCTGGAGTGTCTAGGAAGGTTATCTTGCCTTGCTTGCCTTCGCTTGTAGTATGTGCAACTTCGTATGCTCCTAAGTGCTGAGTAATACCTCCAGCTTCACCTGCAACGATATTTGCCTTTCTTATATAGTCTAGAAGGGTAGATTTGCCATGGTCAATATGTCCCATGATTACAACCACAGGTGGACGCTTAATCATACCTGTTGCATTTACAGGTTCGGAATTGGCTTTGATTGTGGTTTTCTTGGGGCTCATAGTCTTGGCTTTAGGTAAATAACTGTATCAGAAAAAATGTGGTCTGTCTATAAAGAAGAAAAGCCCCTCAGGGCTTTTCAAAGACTGCTTATATTTCGGCGATGATCACACATCGCTTACCCGTAATGAGCTCCATATAAGCCTTATGTCATATAATAATTCTATCAAAATTAATTTTAGTGTCAACTACTCTAGGTCTCTTTGTTTGTGGGATATTCCATAATAATATCAACTTGTGATATCTTATTAAAAAAATGAAGTTTATTGTAGTTATACTTTGCATATATCGAATTGGCAATTAGGTCAGTAGCTTGAACCATCTTTGAATTTTTGGAATCTGTAAACGAAATACTTATATTTTGTGACATGTTCCATCTTGTATAAGCACTAATCCTAATATAGTCTGCAAGTGAGTTTTCTGAGCCAGCTTTAATAGAACGACTATCAAATACTATATTTATTTCTTCTTTTACATTATCTAACACCTTCTCGATAATTATAGATGATGCATAGGTGTAAAATAGGTTTTTATCTATAAAAATCCTCTCATCTTTGGCTTTGTGTTTATCAATTACTATATAAAATACTTTGTAATTATAATTTTTAAGCTTATTAAATAAGAATTGCTTCTGCTCAAATGTAAGTTTACTTGATTTAATTTCATCTAAATTGTTGTATATGCAAAAACTTTTGAAAGATCTTGAAATACCC
>CAZOGG010000091.1:0-1990 GCA_964579565.1 uncultured Candidatus Saccharibacteria bacterium
CTTGTGAGTGAATTTGGTCCATGACTTGATATTGCCTCGCATCATCTTCTCAATAGCTATCAAATCTTTGTCAGAGATTTTGACATCAGTAGGGAATTCGAAATCATAATAGAATCCATCATCTACTGCGGGTCCTATGGTGTTCTTGGTGTTCGGATATAGTTCTAATACCGCACTTGCCAATAAATGAGCCAATGTATGGCGCTTGTGTTCTATATTTGATTCTTTCATGGGTATAACTGTAGCATCTTTGGGGAAATATGAGGAGGGGGTTGACTTGTTAGTCATTTTATTATTAAAATTTGTAGTAAACAATCTTACCCCAACACCTTCACCCGCTCTATTATCATACTCTTCTGTCCATTTCTTTCTGACATCTTACCCTTGATAGCAAGACATTTATCGGGAGTGAAAGCTGACTTGAATTCTACTAGTGTACGAGGGAACACTACGGTCTCAAGTGAACCAGAGAAATCTGCAACTTTTATGAATGCCATTAAGTCACCCTTCTTAGTATTGATAGGTTTAATTTCTTCTATAATACATGCAAGTGTAACTTCGGCCCCATCTTTCAATGTTTCCTTTGCTTTCTTTATATCCATATCTCTTTTTGAAATCACATCTCGGAATTTATCGAGTGGATGACCGGAAATGTATAGGCCGAGCAATTCCTTCTCCCAAGATAGTTTCTCTTGCATGCTTGCATTTGGTACTTCGGCTAATTTGAGAGTTGGTATTGATGAATGATCTGCCATAAGACCGAATAACGAATCCTGATTACTTGGTTGCTTCTCTTTCTCTTTGTTATGAGAGAGCAAGGTTTCAATATTACCAAGTAGAATTCCTCGATCTACATTTAGACTATCCATGGCTCCTGATTTGATAAGGGCTTCAAGAGATTTTTTGTTCAGATTTCTATCCTTAACTCTATCTAGGAAATCAGAAAGGGATTTGAATTTACCATTTTTCTTTCTTTCATCGATTATTGCTGTTGCTATACCTTGTCCGAAATTCTTGATTGTTACAAGTCCGAATCTGATAGTGTCTTTCTCACCTTTAACTACGGTGAACTGACTGAAGCTTTCATTAATATCCGGAGGGAGAATTGGGATTTGCATTCTTTTACATTCTCCGATTATTTCGGCAATCTTCTCTACATCTCCAGAGTCTGCAGTTAGAACCGCTGACATATAAATAGCAGGGTAATTGGCCTTCATATACGAGGTCTGATAGGCTACACGACCGTAGCTGGCAGCGTGTGAATTGTGAACAATAATATCGTTAGCAATAAAGTTATGATCTGGCGGAACGGTTAGATCATAGGTCATTTCTTTACCAGATTTCTTGATTGAAACCACTTCATCCCAATATATATCAGAATTGGCAATATTAATTAATTTATCTGATTTTAATTCTTCACCAATTTTCCTTATTATTCCTCTTTGGAAACCAACTTTCCTTTTATCAAAATAGAATAATCTTGATGAGATATTTAATTTTCTAGAGATCTCACTTACTGTAACTTTTTTATCTGTCATTATTCTTCTAATCTCTACTAGAATTTCTGCTGGTATTATGTCCTTGGTTCCTCTTGCTGGGTTCTCCTCTAGATTTATTACATTCTTAATTAATTTTGATAATTCTATCTTTTTGTTACCAATAAGATTTACACCAATACATTCAGCAAACTTAATTAAATTATTCCTACTTGTTATAACGATTGTGTAACCATTCTTATAACCATCTCTGTATTTAAATCTCTTGTTGTGAATTGTTGATAATATACCAAGTCTTAATAATAGATGTTGAACATCATTTGCTAATTGAATTGAACTAGTAGCGTAATATACCTGCTCGTTCTGTACACTTATACAACCATCACCTTGCCACATTTTGCCAAGTAGGATTGATAGGGAAATACTGTCGTATGTGAATACTGATTTCGGAATGAATTTCTCTGTTGCCTTGTGATAATATAAACCTTCTTCCT
>CAZOGG010000091.1:2000-2619 GCA_964579565.1 uncultured Candidatus Saccharibacteria bacterium
TGTCATAAATGGTCAGAAATCACTTGTTTTTGTACTTGCTCTTGTCTATTGTGAATTTTGAATTCTTGAAATTCTTGGCATTCTTTATGAAATCATCTACTTCATCTTGTTGTGTTGAATAGAAATATACACCATGAGGATGGCATAGATTTCCCTCAGATAATAGATAACCCAGTACTGCAGATTTTGCTGGTTGATATACTTTACCAATTACTTTATCTAAAGTTCTAGGTATGGCTATTCTATTTCCAGGTTTAATCTTTTCAAGATTTTGCCATCCAGAGAAAGTGAAGAATGGGTGATTTGATGTTGCTCTGATTTTCCTTCCACTTCGTGTTTTTAATTCGAAGACTTCCTTAACACCATTCTCCATTACAGCACTAATTTTATTTGATCTTAAAGACAAATCAGGTGAAATTGAAAGTATCTTAGCCTGTAGGTTATTCTCATACAGTTCCTTGATTGTAATTACATTTCCCTTATTTGAATCGACTATTCTAGTATCACCAGTTAAACATTTGTTAAATCCATAAGCAGCGAATGGTTCTATAAGCTTCCACAAAGTATTGGCATCTCTTTTGCCCATCCCATTCTTCTCAAGTCCGGCAAGTAATTTACC
>CAZOGG010000092.1:0-2593 GCA_964579565.1 uncultured Candidatus Saccharibacteria bacterium
ATGGCTTGAGTTCGTCTATCACGACCGGTCTTGGCTGTACCTCCAGCAGAATCTCCCTCTACTATGAATAGCTCTGATTCAGAAGCGACATTTGTCTGACAGTCTGCAAGCTTTCCTGGAAGTGTCATTCCTTCGAGGGCACCCTTTCGAAGAACACTGTCCTTAGCTGCCTTGGCAGCCTTTCTTGCCTTCATTGCAAGTATAACCTTTGTCACAATTGCTCTAGCATCATCTGGATTCTCCTCGAGGAAAGCTGCAAATGCTTCTCCGAATACTGTTGCAACAGCACTCTGAGCTTCCACCGATCCTAATTTGGCCTTTGTCTGACCTTCGAATTGAATTTCCCTTAATTTAACAGAGATAACTACAGTAAGACCCTCAAGCACATCATCTCCAGTGAAATTATCCTCACCATCTTTGGCAAGATTATTCTTCTTGGAATAACTATTGAGACTTCTTGTAAGTGCAGTTTTGAAACCTGTAACATGTGTTCCACCCTCTGGATTATAAATATTGTTTGCGAATGCTAGAATTCTAGCGGAAATATCGTCGGCGTATTGAAGTGCTATTTCAACTGATTCTACTCCTTCAACTTTCTTCTCAACATAGAATATATTCTTATGTATTGGCTTAAGTATCTGATTATTGAACTTAACAAGTGAGGTTAGTCCATTCTCGAAATAGAATGACTGAGATGGTACTTGTAGATTAAGATCTTCAAGATAGAATACTTTCTCATCTAGCTCCAAATCCTTAGCTTCTCTAGCGTCTATAACTGTAATCCTAAGTGCCTTAACGAGATAGGCCTGTTGTCTAAGTGTATTAACAATTCTATTGAAATCGAATTTAACTTCTTTGAAGATTATTATATCTGGTTCAAATGCCACAATAGTTCCATGCTCCTTAGTACTTGCAATCTTCTTTACTGCTGCCTTTTTCTTTCCCTGAGAATATTCCTGAGTATAAATTCCACCATCTTTATGAACCCAAACTTGAGTGTAGACAGATAGCGCATTAACAACTGAAGCTCCCACTCCATGCAATCCTCCAGAGACCTTGTAACCACTTTCATCCCCGCCGAATTTACCTCCAGCATGAAGTACTGTCATGATTGTCTCAAGAGCAGATACCTTGGTAGATTTATGTATATCAACTGGAATACCTCTACCGTTATCAGTAACTCTAACGCGGTTATTAGGCAGTAGTGCCACCTCAATATGATTGGCATGACCTCCCATCGCCTCATCTCTTGAGTTGTCGAATATCTCGGTTATAAGATGATGAAGACCATCGGGACCTGTTGTTCCGATATACATTCCAGGGCGCTTTCTTACTGGTTCCAATCCTTCTAGGACCTGTATGGAATCTGCACCGTAATTGTCTTTCTTCTTGTCTTCTTTGTCTTTTGCCATTGATATTTTGCTATGTTTTAGTGGGTAAATTATAGCAGATTTAGGAGTAAAATAGTACCATTGACTTTATAATTATAATATAGCAATATACTGACTGGTACCAAAAAAAATTATGCACCTTGATGAGACGGAATCGATGAACATCCTACGATGTCTGACAACATGTAGGCACCATTGTGACCCAACAAAATTTGTTCCTGGCTTGAACGAGGCAGGGAGAATACGGGTCCTCAAGATCGAAAGCGGCCTAAAAAAGGCCGCGGAACAAATTCAAAAAATCCATGCTTTGGGAGAGAGAACAAAGAACATCGAGTTACTGAACCTCCTGAGTGAACAATTCGAATTTGGTGCCAATGTTCTTAAGTAGAACCACACACCAAGCCAACACACCCCGTCCAAAAAATGGACGGGGTGGTTTTTATTGACTCACAAATACAACATAATGTATACTATCAGTATTAGTTGGTTATTACAGTAACTGAGGTCTATCAAGGAAATATATATTCGATAGCCGAGCATAATTAACACCAAGGATCTGGTAGAAATACTAGGTCTTTTGTGTTTTTGGGAGTATATTTTTTATTGAATCAATTATCTTAATAAACTGAATATTATCTATAATACCAATTCTATTCATTAGTCTATTACTACTTATAGTTTGTAATTGAGTAATTACAGCAGCTGAATTAGTTTCTAATTGACTTGAAAATAATGGCATATGTACTCCACTAAGTAGATTTCTAATACTGGTTAGCGGAACAATCCAAGCATGATATTTATTAAATCTGTTAATTATTATTGCAGGCCTAATAAAATCATCACCTTTACCATCGATCTCAATTCCAATATTTAAACCTAAATACACCCACCATATTTCACCTTCCTTAAATGGTATCGATACATCAACGCTATTTAATATTTCTTTGAGCCTATTCCATTCTCTATAATCTTTGTAATATTTCATGCAAAGACTATAACAAATCAGTTATTAAGAAAAGCTTAAGAAAAGTATCGAAATTCACCATTCAGAAACAGAATCTGATATTTGTAAATACTAAATTTGCTTAGATAAACCTACCTCACCTGCCAACCTTTATCCTTGACTGTAGCATAGACATTTTCCATAAATTTATTTACCTCATCATCTGTAAGTGTTCTATCTGCTGCTTGAAATATTATTC
>CAZOGG010000093.1:0-2586 GCA_964579565.1 uncultured Candidatus Saccharibacteria bacterium
TCTACCGCATCAGAAAGTATCTTCTGATATATTGAGTTATTGATAACTGACGATGTTAGTTCCAAAGCGCGTACTATAGGTATACCTGATACAAGCATTGTATTCATATTGTCTGATAGTCTTGACCAGTATAATTTCCTGAATAGATTGCTTACATATGGAATACTTAGCTTGAAACTATCGAAAGCCACCTTACCAGATGGTGTTCTAACATATCTTACCAATAGAGCACCTCCAACTATTACTACTATTGCTAGTATGAATCCGTAATCAACAAAGAAATTACTTATACCCAATACTATCTTGGTATATATAGGTATATCCTGACCTGACTCTACTAGTATTGTACTTATCTTTGGTATAACCATTGTAAACATCAATATCATAACGGTAATGAAAGTCATGACAACGAAAGCTGGGTATATAAGTGCTCCCTTAGCCTTTGATACTAGCTCATAAGTTCTGTCGAGATAGTCTGCAAGATAACTAAATGTTTCATTTAATTTACCTGACTCTTCTCCTGATTTAACCATACTCACATAGAATTCAGAGAAAATCTTGGGATGCTTGGACAATGCTAGTGAAATAGAACTACCAGCTTGCAAATCATCTGCGATGATATTTAACTTCGATCTTAGAACCTTATTCTCTGCTTCTGATCCCAATAGTCTAAATATTCTAAGTGCAGATACTTGTGCCTCGAATAGAGTTGCTAATTGTCTAGATAGAATAACGACATCCTTGTTAGATACTCTCTCTAACCATGCGATATTCATGGACATATTGAACTTATTGGACCCCTCAGCATTGATTGATGTTATAACCAATCCTCTTCTCTGAAGAGAGGAAATAGCCACATCAACATTTACTGCATCTATTGATCCATTCTTGGGTGCACCTGTCTGATCTATTGCTTGATATATGAAAAGCATGATTTTGTTGTATTAAACAAGACGCTCAAGTGTCTTGGGATTAAGTGAATTTAAATATGCACTTTCTACGGTTATCTCACCTGCTCTTACTAATTCTGCAAGTGATCTGTTCATATCGACCATTCCATCACCTGAACTTGTCTCAATAACAGTATTTATTTCGTGTATTCTCTTCTCTCGTATAAGATTGGCAACAGCATTATTATTAATCAGTAACTCATAAGCAGGTATAAGTCCTCCTGAAATTCTTGGTACTAGTCTTTGTGAGAATATGCCTGTAAGGCTTCCTGCTAATTGAATTCTAATCTGATCCTGTTGACCTCCAGGGAATGAGTCTATAATACGGTTGATTGTCTGTGCGGCGTTATTGGTGTGTAAAGTTGAGAACACTAGATGGCCAGTTTCAGCAGCAGTAACAGCAGTTGCTATAGTATCGGTATTACGCATCTCACCTACTAGACAAACATCTATATCTTGTCTGAACATTGAAACAAGACCTTCCTTGAAATCCGGAGTATCAACTCTAACCTCTCTCTGATCAATTATGGATTTCTTGGACTCATATATGTATTCTATAGGATCCTCAATTGTCATTATGTGCTCAGTTCTTGTTTGATTAATCATTTCAATCAATGAAGCAAGAGTTGTGGACTTGCCCTGACCTATAGGACCCACCACAAGGAAGAATCCTTGTTGCTTTCTAGTGAATGACTCGATTATCGGTGGCAAATTCAGTTCTGGTAATGTCTTTATCTGCTTAGGAATTAGTCTAAGCGCAATTGATACTTCTCCTTGATGATAGAATGCATTACCTCGGAATCTGGCATTGGTCATGCTATATGAGAAGTCTACGTCCCTTTCTTTGTTAAATAATTCTTTATTCTCTGGACTTAGGAATTGTCCCAATAACCCTGTCATATCTGCCTTAGTAAGTTTGGGTAACTTAGCTAATGGTATTAGATTGCCAGAAACTCTGATTATAGGATGTCTGCCCTCAGCTAAATGAAGATCAGAAGCGTTCTCCCTTATAACCATCTCAACTAATTGTTCTATTTCTTTTTTATATTCCATACTATTGCTTTTTAGAAGATGAATAAATCTTTTGAACTTGTACTAATACTTCCGATGGAATCGTTGTGGCCTTGATTACATAGCCGTCTACGCCGATTTTCTTTGCCCTTGCGATATCATCTGGTAAGCCTTGATTGGTAAGAATGATAAGAACACTACCCTTAACCAGATCTTCTTTCTGTGCAGTTTCCAATAATTCTATTCCGTCCATTTCTGGCATAACAACATCCGTAAGAACGATATTGGGCCTTAGACCATCTCTAAGAAGTTTGAGTCCTTCTTCTGGACCTTGAGCAGTATGTACATCGTAATTATTCTTTGAAAACTTCAAAGCATACATATCAAGCAAGAACTTGTCATCATCAATAAATAGTATACTTAGATTTTCATTATTCATGTTTATATTATACTAGAGCTTATTAACTTCCTCAAAGGGGATTACTCTTTCAAATGCCTTTATCATTGCATCCTCCTTCATTGTTAGCATTCCCTTCTGTCTCAATATTCTAGAAATTTCTAGTTCATTGGGATTCTTAAGAATCGCCGACTCAATTTCCTTGTCCATTTTCATAACTTCAAACAC
>CAZOGG010000094.1:0-2549 GCA_964579565.1 uncultured Candidatus Saccharibacteria bacterium
TATAGTTGTCATGGGTTAAGGATAGCAGATTAATGGGGTTTGAGAAGGGTTATGTTTATATATAATAAAACCGCACATCATCGAGGATATGCGGTCTGAAAGTTTTACTCGAGTCTAGCAACTCGGTAGCATTAGCTACTAGATTGAAAGTCTCCTGATTAACGGAAACCAATTTCTCCTGAAATGAAGTTTCCTTTTATGTCCCTCACTCAGGGTGGTGTCACCGAAACTCAGCGCCTCAGCAATTTGCTTAATAGCTGTTGTTTCTTGTCCGGTTAATACTATCCTGTATCCTTGCCAATCAATCAGGCCTCCGTCTATGAGCTCAAATTGTACGGTGTGCAATGGAACTCTAACCTCACAACCATCAGTCGTCTGCATTGGGTATGTCATCGAGACTTCGCAGACACATCTATGACTTGCACCAAGTGTGTGTTTACCACGAACGATAATAAGTTTCCATTCCAAACCAAGCAAAGCTGTAGTGACCTTGTTGTCTACATTGCAGTATTTTACCGCAGCCTCAATCCAACCAGCGACAGGAGACCACATACCGACGAACTTATCAGACTCACCTGTACTGATATCTTGAATCCCTTCCCCGAGTATTATGCTCAGACTTCTCATATGTCTCATTGGCTGGGTATTACAGGAACCCTATATAGAACCTCATGCCATGACTACATTTACCAAAGGCGTTTCGTCATAGCAGGGAATATTTCAAGATTGAAATACTTTCTGTTATAACGAAATTACTCGATGGGTGATATAAAGAGCTATAATCTTTATAACATTTATATGTATAAAGTCAAGAGTATTGCGTAGTCTGTTATAATTGAACCCCAGAGCTAATTTTAATATATTTGACCTATGAACCTAATAGAAATAACACCTCCTCAATCTATGATTTTTGAAGACAACAAGGTTATAGTTGCTTTAGCTTTTCAACCAAATACAAAAGGGCACTGCGTAGTTATTTGGAAGAGTGGGGCAGAAGATTTAAATAAATTACCAACAGAGGATTATGAATATCTTATGGATGTTGTGGATGTTACTAGAAATACATTAAGAACCTTTTATAAAGTTGATAAAGTCTATTTAATGTATTTGGATGAAACTAACTGGGTGCACTGGCATCTTATTCCAAGATATGAAGAGAAAGTATTTAATATATTAAGGCATAGTCCAGAAACAATTACAGATTTTAGTGATGCTGTAGAGTTATCAAAAATCTTTAATGATCAAGCTAAAAAGATGATTGTTGAATCAGTGAAATAGTCTCAAAATTAATACGAAAATCCCGCACCACGATTAGGACGTGGTACGGGGTTCCAAAGAATGAACTTTACTTTACTTGAGAGATTCTTCACACAATGCCTTACCTTCAGACACCCAGGAGCCGTTGATCAATACCTCTCGACAAACGACTACTCTGGGGTTGGTATCAGGTTTTTTCCCCAATACCTTGGCAATCGAGTTCAAGAATCTCATGGCTTCGACACTGCTTGAACACCTTCGCCATTGAGTCCTGTCTAGTTCTACGAGTTCGTAGATGCGATACTGGAATACATGTTCACCAGACGATTCAACCTTGAGGCCATAACGGCTTAATAGATCATTCATCCTACTTTGCTCGTTAAATTCGTTGGCAAAGAACACATCAGGCGCCCGCACAGCTGAGCTGAGTATGGTCACGGTGCCACTGGCACAGTAATAACATACAGTGATTTCAGTCAGGTCCAACTTGTGGCAATCGGCTGGCCATGATGAAGTGATTTGAATTTCCGAGTCTCTGGTTTCTTTATTCATGTTAGCTAACTTTCTTCGGTATCGGTTTTGTGTTTAAGAATTTAGCAAAAATTACAAAAAAGCTATACACCAGTAGAATACCATATAACATATATAATGTCAATAATGCGTAATGTTCCGTCGACTGTGGTTGTTATTTCAAATATAAGATTGAGTGATATAATTATACAAATGAAACTAAACAGGTCTACATTTATCATAGTTCTGATCGGAGTATCAATTCTATTAGCGATGATATCTATAGATATTGCTTTCAGATATGTTGGAGAGATTTATGAGAACTTCGCTAGTAATCCTAATCGACAATAAATATGAAAGCAAAAATAATGACAGCTGATTGGAAAATAGCATTGAATCACTGGTTCTGGTTTATGTTCGTATTTCAATTCTCTATTAATGGATTTATATTCTCTTGGATAATAAATTTTCTCAGTATAAATTATTATGCATCAAGTGTGCTAGGTATAATAATAACTCCACTTGTATATATGCTTGGAGCTATAACTGTCTCAGTATTTATAAAAAACAAATACAAAATAATAGATAAAGATGAAATAATTAGACTATCTACTTATTTACTTGTAATAGTATCTGGCGGTGCGAAGATATATTCTCTTGTTCTAGTTCTATTTATTTCTAGAAACTGGACAAGTGTTTACTTGACCATAATGCCATTAATCTCATTTATTCTAGGTCTACTCGTCTTCTATCACTTTAGTAGAAAGTATATTAAAGATTAG
>CAZOGG010000095.1:0-2496 GCA_964579565.1 uncultured Candidatus Saccharibacteria bacterium
TTGGTCTTGAGAAAGAATTTCGACTGAACATAATTAACCCACAATGGTGCAAATATTGTAAGAAGAATATATGTAAGCACTATTGGAGATAGAGTTATGAGTACCTGTATAGTGTCATTGTACAGTGCGGTTGCCTCTGGTGATTGTAGAAATGTTAAGATCTCAGACAATTGAATCATTACAATATTATATCAGGTATTAGGCAAAAGAAAAAAGCCTTTCGGCCTCTTTCTTTAGTTCTTATCAACAACTACATTGTATCTATTCTCTTTGTCCTTAGTGAAATGCTTCTGATTCTGTAGATTAACCATTATTGTATTATCCTTAACGTATCTTTCCTTGAGAACTTTCTGTATTATCTCTTCTTTTGTTAATGGACCATTCTTCTCGATTATGTTCTTGATAACATCCTTCACAACTCCGGCTATATATCCCCATTCCTTCAGTGCGTATAGTCCTCTTCCTACTAGAACAAATCTTGAATCCTTGATTAGCTCATTGTGAGTTGTAGCTACATGCGCCTTCTTCTTGAATACTTGAGTAATCTGTTGTGCTACTTCCTTGAAGTGAATTGGTGAACCATGCTTTCTTATAACTAGGAAGGCGTAATCTCTCATACCCTTTGTCTTTACATTTGGTGATGATGACATTCCCCATTCTCCTATGGCATTCTTACCAACTTTCTTTGAAATTGATAGCCATCGCTTAATTATCTCTTGATTCTTATACTTCTCAGCAACATTCTCTAGATGAGATAGGAACTTATTTACCATTTCTGATTCTGGTAGCAAATCCTGATCAGATAATCCTGTATATAGCTTTCTTAGTGACTCTTCAACATTCTTTGCTAGCTCTTCATTTACATGCCATCTATGCTTGAAATGATCATCCTCCTTTCTCTTCTTAAATGTGTCTCCAACAACAAGAACGAAGTGAATGTGATTCTGTAATGACTTATCCTTAGATACATGTCCCAAGAAATCATCTTCAACAACAATACCGCCTAAAGAATGTAGTAATTCTTCTAATTCAGCAAATGTAGCCTTCTCTGTCTTATATGCATCAGACTTTCGGATATTAGCTAGAGCATAGTTCTCTATTTGTCTAACTCTTTCTCGAGTAATACCATATAACTTACCTATTGAATCTAGGGTCATTTTCTCTGTTTTCTTGCCTAATCCATATCGATTAATCAAGACTTGTTTAGCCCTGTCAGGTAATACAGATAATAGCTTTTTTGTTGTTTGTTTTGGCTTAAATTGTATTGTTGCCATACTTTGTTTTTAGATTGATAATTAGATACTACATCACCATTAATATAATGTCAAGGAATGGCTTTAAATGACCAAATTTATCAATTTACCCTTGATATATATAACTTTTTTAATACTTAGACCATTAACCCACTTTTTGACATCTGGCAATTCCATAGCTTTAGCCCTAACTTCATCCTCAGTGATACTAATGTCGCATTCTATAATACCTCTTGTCTTGCCATTTATCTGAACCACTATCTTAATATTTCTATCTATTAACTTTGTCTCATCACACTCTGGCCAATTCGATTCATGTACGGATTTCTTATTCTTTAGTATGGACCATATTTCTTCTGTGACATGCGGAGCGAATGGTGCAAGTAATTGAATGAGTATCTGATAATTCTCTTTTGAAATTTGAGTTTCCTTCTCTAATTCATTCAGCACTATCATCATTGAACTTATTGCAGTGTTAAATCTCATTCCTTCAATATCCTCTGTGACTTTCTTGATTGTCTTGTTTATCAGAATATCTATTTTGTCATTTTGCACCTTTCCTATCTTATCTTGCAATTTCCATACTCTCTCTATGAACCTCCTTGATCCTGCTATTGTGTTTGTATCCCATGCTATTGCCTGATCAAATGGACCCATGAACATTTCGTGAATTCTTAGTGTATCTGCACCTACGGTATTTACTATTGAGTCTGGATTAATTACATTACCCTTCGACTTTGACATTTTCTCTCCTCCTTCTGCCAATATCATTCCATGTGATGTTCTCTTCTTGTATGGCTCGCTTGTTGGAACTAATCCTAGATCGTAGAGGAACTTATGCCAGAATCTTGAGTACAGAAGATGTAATGTTGTATGTTCCATTCCTCCGTTATACCAATCCACCTGACTCCAATATTTCAAATTCTTACTATCGGCGAAATTCTTGGAATTCTTGGGATCCATATATCTTAGATAATACCAACTAGAACCTGCCCATTGTGGCATTGTATCCGTCTCTCTTCTGGCCTTACCCTTACACTGTGGACACTTAGTATTTACCCACTTCGAAATACCAGCTAATGGTGATTCTCCAGTACCTGTTGGTGCATAATTCTTCACCTTTGGTAATTGCAATGGCAAATCCTTATCTGGCACAGCTACCATTCCACATTTATCACAATGAATAACAGGAATTGGCTCACCCCAATATCTCTGTCTAGAGAACACCCAGTCTCTTAATTTA
>CAZOGG010000096.1:0-2481 GCA_964579565.1 uncultured Candidatus Saccharibacteria bacterium
AATTTATTTACCTCATCATCTGTAAGTGTTCTATCTGCTGCTTGAAATATTATTCTGAAAGCTAGAGACTTCTTGCCCTCTTTCTCGAATTGATCGAACATATTGGGACCCTTAACAACTAGATCTCCAGCTACTGATTTCACTGAATCCTTTATGACATTACCTACATCATCAGAATTAACTACACTATCTACGAATAGAGCTATATCTCGAACTATAAACGGCTCTCTTGAGAATTGAATAAATTGATTGCGACTACCCTTTTCCAGATTAATTGATTTGATATCTAGTTTTAGATCCAATTTCTCAATATTTGTAATATAAAGACAATTAGACATAATCTTTGAATTAAATTTAACTCCAATACTAGATTCTAATTCACCGAGTAATGCTTCGAGCTCGACTTTGATTTGTTGTTCTTTGTTTTTTATTTTCTTGGAATAATCTATAGCAATGCATAGATCAGTCTGTTCACCAGATAATGGAAATGTCTTTCCAATTTCAAATATTTGAACTTTATCTAAACCTAACAAAGGTGAATTCCTAATTGCACCTGCTACTGAATTTGAAATATTCTCAACCAAGCTAGTTCGTAAGAATCCCTTATCAGATGCCATCGGATACGCTACTTCAATGTCGCCCTTATTAGTAAATGTTCTAGTCTGAATCTCATCGAAGTCCTTTGAAACCAAGAAATCCTTGATTTTCTCTGTAACAATGAATTCTGAATTAGATGAGTGAACTGTCTTAACATTTGGCACAATACTCTGCACCTTATCTAGTCCCTCAATTCTTCCTATTTCATCAATTATGTCCTCAGCAATAATTAGATCCAATCTCTCAAGTGGAGGTGTGACTTCGTATTCATCACCATTAACTACAACCCTACAATCTAATTTAAATAGTATCTCGGTAACTCTTTCTTCTGTGATTTTTAAATTAAGCACGGACTCAATATTTTTGTGATTTAATTTAATAGTCCAATGTTGTGGCAATACAGAATGAGAATCTGTTCTACCATTAACTGTAATTTCAGGGGAAATTTTCTCAATAATTTCTAAAAATTTAGAAATACCTTTCTCGGTCAGATGTGATGTTATTTCATTCTCAAATCTCTTAGAAGAATCATTTCTAATATTTACTTCAAACGATGTTCTTCTGACAGATACGGGATTAAATGATGCTGATTCGAGAATAATATTCTTTGTAGATAATGTAACCTCAGCTCTTTTGCCACCCTTAACTCCAGCAATTGCAAGTGGACCATTATCATCAGCTATTATTAAGTGATGTTTCTTTAGATTAATTATCTTGCCATCTAGAGTCTCCATTGATTCTCCCTCATTAGCAAATCTAATACTAATACCTCCAGACAACTTATCTGAATCAAATGCATGCAATGGCTGCCCAGTATCGAACATAGAATAATTTGTCGCATCAACTATTGCATTTATTGATCTAGCTCCAATAGCCTCTAGTCTGCTCTTCAACCATTCTGGTGATTGAGAATTAGTGATATTTGAAATAGAAACTGCATTGTATCTATTACATAGAGTTGAATCCAGATTAACCTTCACGAAATTATTAACATTAGGCAGAACAGTATCAACATTCTTGATTGTTAAATTAAGTATCGCGCATAGATCATAAGCTACTCCTCTATGTGAAAGCATATAATGAGCTCGGTCTGGTAGAACCTTCAGATCAAATACTGTATCCTCTTTATCTCCCAATTTCACCTTCTCAATTCCTTCCACTTCGGAAGATTTGGAAATGAAAGCTTCAGCGATTATTTCATCGTTTGGTAAAGTTTCGACAATATGATCTTGTAACCATGATTTAAGGATTTTCATAAATTAAAATTGTTTGATGAATCTTAAATCTCCATCATATATCATTCTGACATCAGGAATATTATTCTGTCGCATAACAAGTCTATCTACACCGAATCCGAATGCGAATCCTTTCCAAACTGTTGGATCAATACCAACAGACTTAAGAACATTAGGATGAACCATTCCCGCACCACCCATTTCCAACCATTTACCATTGAACAACATATCAACCTCTACTCCAGGCTCAACGAATGGAAAGAAGCTTGGTCTGAAACGGATTACTACATCATCTCCGTATAACTTCTTGAGAAAGTGCTCGACTGTTCCCTTCAGATGACCTAGAGAAACGTCTTTATCCACATATAATGCCTCTAATTGATAGAATTGGGCCTCATGTGTTGCATCTGTTGCTTCATTACGAAATACCTTACCAGGCACGATAATAGCGCAAGGGAGATTGTCCTTGTTCTTCTCGAGGAATCTAACTTGAACTGATGATGTCTGAGTTCTCATAACCTCTCTGTCGCTCACACCATCACGTCTAGTCTTAATCCAGAATGTATCCTGCATATCTCTTGAAGGATGATCTACAGGAATATTGAGCGCATCGAAATTATAGTGCTCCTTCTCTAATTCAGGACCTTGA
>CAZOGG010000097.1:0-2479 GCA_964579565.1 uncultured Candidatus Saccharibacteria bacterium
GACTTTGGAAGATATGGTCGTGTATAAAGCACTTTATGAATCAGATAAATTTGATGAGGATCAATTATGGGTACGTCCGTTATCTATGTTTGTAGAGAAAGTAATAATTGATGGCAAAGAAATACCTAGATTTGAGTATTTAAGTAAATAAAAATTTCTACAGCATAAATTTTAACTGCCCGGAACTTCACAAGGATATTTGGCTTGGTAGAATTAATTAATGAAAGAAAAGGAGAATCAAATCATTATCTATAATACCGAAGATGGAGAGACTAAAATTGATGTTCGACTTGAACATGATACTGTCTGGCTTTCTCAAAAGCAAATGAGTGAGCTTTTTGGTTGTACACCAGAAAATATTATTTTTCATTTGAAGGATATCTATATAAGTGGTGAATTAACAGAAAAGGCAACTACTAAGGATTACTTAGTAGTTCAAAAAGAAGGAAATAGAAGCGTAAAACGTGAAATAAAGGTCTATAATTTAGATGCTATAATTTCTATTGGTTATCGCATAAATTCTATTCGTGGCACTCAATTCCGTATTTGGGCAACTCAAAGATTGAAGGAATATATAGTAAAAGGTTTTACAATGGACGATGAACGCTTGGCGAATGGGAATATTGCTAAAGGCTATTTCGAGGAGTTTGAAGAAAGAATAAGGAAAATAAGGACTTCAGAAAAGAACTTCTATCAAAAGGTTCGAGATGTCTTCGCTACTAGTGCTGACTATAACCCTAAATTAGATTATGCTAAGCAATTCTTCGCCACAGTACAAAACAAGTTTCACTATGCAATTACAGGTATGACAGCAGCAGAAATTGTTAATGAAAGAATTGATAGTAGCAAAAAGCATATGGGACTTACGAATTGGAAAGGAGAAATCATAACACGAGAACAAGCTGAAATAGCAAAAAATTATCTAGAAGAATTAGAATTAAAAAGATTAAATCTACTTGTTGAACAGTTTCTATCTTTTGCTGAATTACAAAGTGTTGAAAGACGAGTTATGTATATGAATGATTGGATAAAAAAGTTAGATGCCTTTCTTGTTTTGAATGATAAGGAAATTTTAGGTGATTCAGGTGATATTTCTCGCAAAGATATGGAGAAAAAAGTTCGTAAGGAATTAGAAAAGTTTAATTTTGTTCCCTAATCCTCACGGAGAAATTGGGATCATCGGCATATTTCATTGCTTTATAATTTATAAAATACTTAACCCTAGCTTGTTCGAAGGGAAGTGTTGTATCAATCAATCCTAATTCATACGCTAACCTATCAGAATTAGCTGGTAATAGTATTCGTAGATTAAAGAGAGGAACTCTCTTTGGTGTGATTTTGTTAACATGCTCAACTATATTTGTAGTGCAGGTATTGGTTACTGTATTGTAGAATTCAGGGGATTCATTTAGATTATTTACTCTATTAACCATGTCTAGGAATAATAGAGCAACTTTCTCTTTCGTTGTATTTATTGGATATAGATACACCAAATCCTTTCTATAATTAGATCTTAATTTTATCGCATCTCTTTCATCTGCAATCACATACATTAATTCATATTTATTAAATAGTCCTTTGATGGGGTGATACACTTCTCCTTTCTCTTTGCGAATTTCAACAGAAATAGATACGAACTGATCTCCTTCAAACTCAAAGCTTAGGAAAGTATGTGCAGAACCGGGAATACCAGAGAAAGGTTCAACAACATACCATACTTTCTTAATCTTATTTATATCGAAAGTCTTGTCATAATAATTGGCGGTGTAACTCGTAGTAGAAGCATAGGCGAAGTTTCTAATATTCTTAATCGAAACTAAGTTACCCTCTATCTTTGCGGAGGGAAGTATGGCCTGATCAATATTCCAGTCACGATCATTGGAAGGCTCGGTAATTAAGCTAACAAAGGTAAAAGTCACTATAATAATTAATATTATAATAAGGACGAGCTTGAGTACTATCCTTAGAAATTTAATAAGCCTTTTCACAGCAATAGTATAACAATAATATATAATTTACGATATAATTCTCTCAATGCATTCATTCGACACCTTCATAGGACAATCACTGCGACACTTTATCAAAATCGGCTCAGTATTTCCTAGTTCAAACTACTTGGCTAGAAGAATGGTCAAAGGCATTAATTCCAAGGTAGTAGTAGAGTTAGGTCCTGGAACGGGAGTATTTACAACCGAAATATTAAAAGTCTTACCAGAAGATGGAATACTAATATCTATAGAATCCAATAAATCTTTCGTCGACTATTTAAACAAAAGAATATTTGATAAACGACTTAGACTTTATAATGGCGATGCATTGAAATTAAAAGAGTATTTGAAAGAGAATCAAATAGATACAGTGGATTGTGTTGTCTCAGGATTACCATTAGGACATTTCAATGCAGAAATGAAGAATGGCATATTGAATGCTATTTATAATAGTCTAAGTGACGATGGGGTATATATACAGTTTGAATATT
>CAZOGG010000098.1:0-2464 GCA_964579565.1 uncultured Candidatus Saccharibacteria bacterium
CATTAATATCACTAACTAATTGTTCACTTGACTTATTTTCAAAACCTTCAAATATTAAAATTCTAACTAATTATTATTTAGGAAATGAATTTATAAGTTTTTCACCTAATGGAAATAACTTTGTTTATAGTGGTGGCTGTTGGGAAGCAAGATGTGTATTTTATATAAAGGATTCGACAACTCTAAAGGACAAAATAAATTTTATTCCATCAGAAGCAGATATGAGAGAGAATTATGAATTTGTCAGATGGATTTCTGATAATGAAATAGAGTACAGACTTGGTAATACTCTAAAGAAAGCTACACTAATAAATTAGTTAGTAATATTATGGTTGGCGAAGGTTTGTTAAGATAAAATTAATTAGACAAAAAAAATACAGCGTAGAGACTTCTCTACGCTGTGGTTCCCAAAGGGGAACCATTCTGAATGGATCATCCTAGCCTTTCGATGTTGGAGGCTTAGGAGGAGCCGACCGAGGGGTTGGGGGTGGCCTGCGCCGCGAGCACTGTGGCGTTCTTGTTGGTGTTGGTGGTGGTGATAACGACGGGAGGTGCACTCATAGGGTTGGTTCCCTTTTGGTAGTAGTTGACGTATGTGCGCTTGGTGGTGATGCTCACCCTTCAGGGGGAGTGTTTACATTCACCGTTCCGAGTATAAATAATACTCCTCATTAAAATTATGTCAATCACTTATCCCCAGTTTTAATATCAGCGATTATCTTGTATGTCTTGTCAAATAATTCCTCTAAACCACTATCATTAACTATCACTGTATCTGCCATTTCTATAACTTGCTTAACATTCTGGCTATTCTTGTCAGGGTTTAAGTATTCTTTCTCTTCAGAAAGTCTAAAATCATCAAATGAAACATTATCTCCAATTCTTCCTCGTATCTTGGCTAATTCATATCGCTTGGCTAATGGGGCAGTGATGCATATTATTATGCCGCCATTCTTTTTGAATGTTGTTACTTCATCTATTGATCTAAGTCCACTTAGTACTAAGTCATCTGGACATTCTTGTAATGCTATCTGAACTAGAATGTCACCACCAAATTCTGTGCGCATTTTGTTGGCTACAATTCTAAGATTATCTCTATCGAAACTCCCGAGATTATTTTCTTTGGCATAATTTCTGACAATATTACCACTTGAAATATGTCTCAATGAGAATTTCTGGGCTATAAAATCTGATACTGCATCTTTACCAACAGCTGGAGGTCCAACAAAAGCGATTTTCATATTTAGTATATTATCATATGTTATAATAAAGTGCATGAGAAATTACTTGGAAAGTTTCGATATCTGGTTTATAAGCCTTTTGAGAAAGTTAAGTATACCTTTTGCAAGATTTGCGCTTTTTGTAGTCTTTTTCTGGTTTGGTATTCTAAAGATAATAGGAACAAGCCCTGCCAATCCACTAGTTCAGAACCTTATGGAGGCAACATTGCCATTTATGACATGGAATGTATTCATTGTTCTATTCTCTATCTATGAAATGATAATTGGTATTTCATTTATTATTCCTCGACTTGAGAGATTGGCAATTGCTTTGCTTATACCACATATGATAATGACTGTGCTTCCACTTATTTTCCTTACAACTGTTACATGGCAGGGATTCATGACACCAACATTAGAAGGGCAATATATAATTAAGAACTTGGCGATTATAGCTCTAGCTATGGGTATTGCAGCGCATTTGCATCCGATGAAAGGTAGTAGGAAATAGGTTTGACATAACATTTAGATTTGGTATTATTGTATCAATCACGACGAAATAAGTTCTCATTGGATTTTGTGCCAATTGAGAGCTTTTTCATTTATACTCTAATTTATGCTTTTGATCTGTAATGAAGTCAAGTGCATTATATTCAGACTTGCTCAGCTTCTTCAGAAGTCCTGAATATTTGTTTTTGTTGGGTATTAGTATTTTATGAAATTTAGATTGTTGTATTAAATATTCAACTAGACAATAAAAATCACCGTCTCCGGAAACAATTACTGCTTTATTAAAGTTACTGAATTGTATCATTGTGTGCAACACCAACTCTGCATCAACATTTCCTTTGATCTTATTATGTAGTTCAAGGATAGGTTTGAAGATACATATATACCCATACTTTTGAAGTTTTATGTATAGATTGTGATTTTCCTTTATGTATCCGATAAATAAGAAAGCCTTCTCAACTTTATACTTATCATGTAAATAGACTCGAAATTTTTTAAAATCTAAGGACCAATTCTGATCTTTAACACCTAGGTTTAAGTTTTGACTATCAATGAAAGCATAATTTGTCATGTAGTTACTCATTATATTTATTTATAATTATTAATATAGGAATAATAGCAATTGAGTTATTAAGAAAAGCTTAAGAAAAGTGTTGATTTTCACCATTCAGCAATGTTTATTGACAGTTGTAAATAAAATTGAAAAAGGGGATAATGATTCGTATGTCTGAAGA
>CAZOGG010000099.1:0-2462 GCA_964579565.1 uncultured Candidatus Saccharibacteria bacterium
ATGGATTCTCTGTTGTAACTCTACCAGACAAAGAACTTACAGATACAATATGTGCAACAGGATCAGGTCTCTTGAAAACAACATTCAACTGTGAAATATCAGTACTGCACGAGGCTTCTGTGCCAGAACATATAGCACTAATTCTACTACCTCTCTTGATATTTGTCGTGGCTATTTCTTCACCTGTATCATAACTACCGATATCTGTATTGTCATTATAGTTTACATCCACAAAAGTAATGAAAGAAGTGGACTCATCAGTGAAATACACACCGTAAGGATAATCGAAATTACTTGAAAATGGGCCATTTATCGGAGCACTCTTTACATTTATACTTGCAGATTGAGCACTTCTTAATGTTAATGCAATATCATAAGCAAGATTTGTTAATATAATTCCCTTATTGAAATTAGAATACCTTGCCAATAGCAATCCGGTAATAAGGGTAAATATGCCCACTGTAACCATGAGTTCAACTAATGTAAATCCTTTATTTTGTATTTGAATCTTATTCATGATTAATTAGATAAATAATAAATGAAAGGAGTAAGATCGATAACTTGGATATTGAATAACAGTACCAAATACATACCAAGAACAAGGTACGGACCGAATGGAATTTCGTATTTTGATTTCAATTTCCTAAACACAATGTACATCCAAATCACACTAATTATAGATCCAATCCAGAATGCTAGTATAATCGCCGATATTCCCTTCACAATTCCAAGTGTCCAACCTATTCCCAATATCAACTTGGCATCACCAAGCCCCATCCAAGTTCCCTTTGAAATTAAGAACATCAAAGCGAAAGGCAATGCCAATATAGGACCCGCAAGGATAGAATGAATGGGGGGAGCAATGAAATTAAAATCAGGAGAAATGAAAAGTCTTAATAAAGATACTAGACCAAATAGATAGACCATTTGATCTGGAATAATCTTGTGCTTTATATCGTAAACTATAATTACAAGTAACAAACATGTAATGAATATATAGTATAAAGTAGTGAAGCTCGCTTGAATTGTTACTGGTGGGAATGCCCATATAACCAGAGCGAACAATACTCCTGCCAATAGTTCAACTACTGGATATTGCCAAGATATCTTGCTCTTACAATTTCTACATTTGCCCTTCTGGAACATGAAGCTGAATAATGGTACTAATTCATACCATTTCAAATTCTTACCACATGAGAAGCACTTGGATCTACCCTTGAGAGTCATGCCGGTATTGTATCTAAGTGCAACAACATTCAAGAAGCTACCGATAAGTATGCCGAGAATGAATGAAAATGTGAGGAAATAGCTTTGCATTTATTATCTTGGTCCTACGCAATAGTTATTAGGACTTAAACCACAATTGATTTGACCGATATTTCCGATTGTTCCACCAGCTGCTGTTCCAGTCATGGTCTCTAGAACTGCCATTAGTCTGTAGTCGAATCTATTCTGATAATTAACATATAAATATAATTGTCCTGTTAATGGATCAGTTGGCATAGATGATATGAAATCAGACATCAAGTAATTCGCATTATTTGCTGCTGGATTAGTACATCCATTATTTACAACACTACTCGTTATTAGTGTATGTCTTCCAATAGTAGATCCGTATAGAGGATATATATTACACTTATCAAATGCCAACTCCAAAGCCAGCTGTATCTGCGCAAGATCCGATATTCTCTTGGCATCTCTACTCTTAGCCTTAGCTTGTGAGAAGCTCGCCATTACAATAGAAGTTAGAATTGCGATTATAACCACAACAACCATCAACTCAATTAGTGTAAATCCTTTATTGAATTTTAATTTCATATATTTTATAGTCCACAATCAACTGAGTTAGCACTTAGAACAGTATGCTCTTCTGACTTACCACTGTAGTCCACACACCACCCTGAACTTGTAGCTACTGGATTCTTAAGTGACACCATAGCTGCCCAACCATTTGATGCTTCGTGACATACCGCTGCTCCAGCAGCTGTTCCATCTAAGTTGTATATGAAATCCTGAGTAATATCACCGACAACAGCACCTGAACTTAAATTATTAGCTGCACCCTGAACCATTAATGCTATAGTTTCAGTACCAGCCCCACACACTCCTGTATATGTACCGTTTGTAGTATTGAATAATTCTGCTTGTGTCTTAGCTCCTGATAATGTCTGCTTGATAGCAGCATCACCTCCCTTACTTCTTGCTGTACTTAGATCTGATAATACAACAGATGACAGAATACCAATAATTGCAATAACTACTAATAATTCTATTAATGTGAAACCCTTGTTTTTTAAGTTTGTTTTCATCACATAATTATATCAGAGATATGAAATAAAGATGCAAAAGAATTCCACAGTTATGTGTATAAAATTATACAAAACAAAAACCCACCGGGTGGTGGGGGTTTGTTTAGACTAAATTATTAACTAACAACTATTAACAATCTACGTCAGCTGATG
>CAZOGG010000100.1:0-2455 GCA_964579565.1 uncultured Candidatus Saccharibacteria bacterium
GAACCAGAATGTATTAAATTATGGGCATTCGCAAGTGATGACTGGGAATGTCCTAATGCTTCGAACAATTTAAGCATCGGAGGGAAATTCATTACTAGAATGTCTACCAAGGACAAGAGTGAAGGCTTAGATTTCACTGGTACCTATACATATATCAAAGAATACGAAAAGATTAGTTATATTATGTCTGATGATATCAATGATATAAATGCCAGAAAGTGTGATGTGACCTTCCAAGATATGGGATCTAATGCTACCAAGATTATCGAGATCTTCGATGCTGAGAATGAGAATAGTGTAGAAATGCAGAAGTTAGGTTGGCAAAGTATATTAAATAATTTTAAGAAGGCAGTGGAGGGGTCTGGGGATTAGATATAGAATGGGGTTTGGTTATTCTAAAATAGATGGCTGTATTCTGGATAATTATCACGAATTATTCCCTTCCACTCGGCGGTTTCATTATGACCACTCAAATCAGTTTTTCCGTAAATCAATAAAATAGAAACTTGATTTTTTTTCTTATCCCAAGCAGCAATACATCGGTTACCTGAAGCATGTGCGGATTGATTGCTCTTAGCAACAGTAAACTCTAGTTTTATAATCCTAATACTATCATTACCACAAATATCCTCTAACTTTTTAGTCTTTAATTCAAAAAAATAATCTATACGTCCCAACTCGAAAGTAATAGCTTCTAGGGTAACATCCCAGTGACTTTTATATTTTTTACTAAAAGTCTTTATAAAGTGTCCTTCGGCATATTTCTCAATCTTTACAGAATTATTACTTTGCATAGAGATTTAATAGACCATACCTGGATCTTCTTGCGTTATTAGTTGATAAGGAATAATCTCGTCCGGTCGACAAATCGCGTATGGAAGCTGGTTGTGAGTAAAATTGACTATTTCACTTGTCTTCTTATCTTTCCATTTATTACCTATCTCTTTCATTAATTTTAATTCTTCAGAAGAAAGATCGTTAATTTTTTCATTTTTATTACTTTCAGATTCACTGATCAAAAACATTTCCTTGCCATTATGATTCCCTTTTTCAATAACAATTTTTCCAGATTCTTCTAGCTCGTCTAGAGCACGAAAAAAGGTATCTGGTACTGGACCATAAGCAATTTTCCTGTATTGCATTCCGCTCATACTTTGTAAGTTGTTATAGTACCAAGCAAAATCAGCAAGATACAAAAGTTTAGCTAGTTTTGTTTTTGGGATTTTGTTATCAGCTTTACTTGTGAGATTCATTCGCAAGTAAGTCAATATCATATGCTTGTATTTTGCAATATTTGCAATATTTCCCGAAAGGAGTTCATCAATAGAAATTCCGAGCATTGAAGCGAGTTTTTGGGCCTGATCCGCACTGAGTGTTTGTTTACCGGACTCGATGGCGGTATATGTTGGGCGAGATACACCAATAATCTTCGCAAGCTGTTCTTGTGAAAGGTTATTTTTAATACGAAATTCCTTAACTTTTTGCATATAATTGTTGCTCATGCATCAATTTTATGCAATGTATGTAAAAAAGTCAAGCAAGAATGGATAGGAATGTTTACAAGTAAAATATAGGGTGGGGTGTGGGTGTAGGGGGTGATTCTATGTAATTAATATATTTAGCAATAAAAGTATTTATCTATAGGACAATTCATGATTACGCAATTCTTTCTTTATATCCAAGTAATTAGGAATGGCTTTCTCAACGAGCGCCCAGAATTTATTTGAGTGATTAAACTCCTTCAAATGACACATTTCATGGACGATAATATAATCTTGCTGCCTCTGTGGCAAAAAGATAATTTTATAATTAAAATTTAGATTCTTTCTCCTTGAACAGCTACCCCATAGAGTCTTTTGATTTTTAATTGAAACTTTACTATATTGGAAATTATAAATCCTGTTATAAAATTTGATTCGCTCCTGCACAAGATAGAGAGCTTTTTCTCTGTTTTCGAGATAATCCTTATTTGAAAATGTACGGATTGCTTTACTATCAACATTTTTAAAAAAGCTAATCTTATCAAGCAACCATTGTTTTTTGTCGGCAACAAATTTTTCAATTATAAACGTCTCTACACCAAAAGGACTGGTAACTACAACATTACCATCACAATGTACTGCCAATCGTATTCTTTTTGCTTTTTTACTTTTTTTAAGTTCATAAGGAATTTTTCTGTCCATGATATCTAGAATTTCTTAATGATAATATCTACCAAACGATTCAGGAACTTTGGAAAATCAGTAACAGTAAATTTATTTCTATAATCTCTCAAGATTAACTCCTGAAGTGTTTGCTTAATATCTTTTATAAAGACATCTCGCTTTGATGATTCTTGCCATCCACTATCAAGGTTATCTTCAATACGGATTCTAAGCTCTTTCACAAATTCCTTTACAGCATCATTCTTGCCCACCCCAACAAACTCTAGTGAAATAACATATAGTGCATATTC
>CAZOGG010000101.1:0-2434 GCA_964579565.1 uncultured Candidatus Saccharibacteria bacterium
AACAAGTACAGGTATTACTCTTAAGAACTTCACAATTGATGGTACGAATCACGTTACATCAACTAGTTTTGCAAGTGGATTGATCATGGATTTATCAAATGGAGCATTGTCAAATATAACAATTGAAAATCTTTATATAAAGGCTAAGGGCACATATGATAATGCAATTAATTTCTCAAGTGATGTAGGAAGAAATGAAAATGTTAGAATTGTTAATAACAGAATTGAGAATCTTACAGATGCTCTAACATATTATGCAATTGAAATTAGAAAGAAGACAGATTATCTATGGATTGAGGGTAACTATATAAATTCATACAATGATCAGGTGGGTGATATGTATAACTCCATAGCAGTCTATGGTGGATCAAAGCATTTCCACGTTAACAACAACACCGTCATAGTTAATGCAAGTGCTCACAGTGCCATTGCTGTATCACCTGGATCAGTTGGAGAGATTGTAGGCAATACAGTTGAGTATCTTGATGCTACAGGTGAAGGAGCTATTGAGGTTGAGACACATACAGGTCATTTGGGATCTGGTTGGACTAATGAAACAAAGGATATAGTAGTTTCAAACAACATTGTAAGATCACTTAGCTGGGGTATCTTTACTCGAATAGATACAGGAGCAGTAGATCCAGACAATATAATAATTACAGGTAATACAATTAGAGATTGTACAATTGGTATTAACCTTGTTAAGGGTACAAATATTAATGTTTACGGTAACAATGTTCAGAATTGTACAAAAGCATATAACACTGCATCAACTGTCACTGCATCATCATTCAATATTCCTTTTGGAAATCTAGGAATTGGGACATCTTCACCTTATGCGCCATTATCAGTGAATGGACAAGTTGTTGCTTCATATTACACTGCTACCACAACAGCCACATCTACATTCGCTGGAGGTATACAGACAAATCTACTAAATGTCACATCAGCTACAGCATCATCAACATTCGCTAATGGTATTAACCTAACAGCAGGATGCTTCGCGATAAATGGAAGTTGTATAAGTGGAGCTTCAGGAAGTACAGCAAGTACTACTTTATTAGCAGACAACAATACATGGACAGGACTAAATGTATTTGGATATGCTAGTACAACACAGATTGGTTCTACTGGATCAGCATACTTTGCTACGGCGGGAGGTAAAGTTGGAGTCGGAACATCGACACCATTTGCAAAGCTTTCAGTTGAATCTACAGCAGGAGTCGACCAATTTGTTATCGGCTCTTCAACAGCAACTCAGTTTATCGTAGATAAGAATGGAAATGTGGGAGTGGGAGTTACGCCTACTGTCGCACTTGCAGTTAATGGAATTTCATATAGTTCTTCATATATTACGTCTGCAACAGGATTTAGAATTTCACCGAATCAGGCTTCAAATAATCAGACTGTACAATTAATGTCGTCTGGATTAATCGGAGGTTCAAACTTTACTCTTACATGGGGGCCTAATTCAAGTGGTTTTACTGGAAGTGCAGATACTGGTTTCTCAAGATTGGCAGCAGGTAAAATAGGAGTAGGAAATGGAACAGCAGGTAATAATAGTGGAACACTTGTTGCTGATAGTATAGGTCTAGGAACAACATCCCCATACGCCAAGCTTTCAATCTCTGCTAATGCAAGCGATACATATAACCCAACTTTGTTTACAATAGCATCAAGTACAGCTGGAACAGCAACCACAACAGCCTTTACAGTGTTAGCTAATGGAAATGTTGGAATAGGTACAGCAAGTCCATCTACTCCTCTGGCTGTTAGTTATGGTAATCATCAATGGAGATCGGCTAGTGATTTATCTTACTTCTATTCTAGTGAAGCATATCCACGAATACAATTCATTAACTATGGATTTGATACTCCAACACATGGCTTGACGATGAAGGCAACTGCTTCAGGGCTTATTAATACCACTGGTGTGGGTATTGCACCATTCTCAAATAGTACGATGGTATTCTCAACATCAAATGGTACTCTTCTAACAGAAAGAATGAGAATCAATGGTACTGGTGATGTTGGCATCGGTACAACATCCCCATATGCTAAGTTATCAATAGCTGGTTCAAATAGTGCTTCAACAACTCTAAATATAGTACATGCACAAAATGGTACTGCTCCTGTATTGATAGTCTCTACCTCCACAGCATCAGCTACATCAACAGCCTTCATAATAGATTCTAATGGAAAGGTGGGAGTTGGAACATCATCTCCATATGCACAACTATCAGTAGCGGGTATAGGTGCATTTGATTCACTTAATATAAACAGTGCATCAGCATCATCAACATTCGCAAATGGAATTAACCTTACAGCAGGATGCTTCTCGATAAATGGTATATGCGTAGGTAATTCGAGTAGTTATGGAGACTCTGATGTTAACTCATATATCAACTCTTCTTCAACAATACCTAAGACATAC
>CAZOGG010000102.1:0-2423 GCA_964579565.1 uncultured Candidatus Saccharibacteria bacterium
AATATGTGATATAGTGTCATTCACATTATGGCATTTTCAATAAAGAACATATTTGGCGATCCGAATAAGAAATTACTAAAGAAGTACGAGCCTATCGTACCACTTGTTAATGGTTTCGAGTCTACAATTTCAGCTCTAACTGATGAACAGTTAAAGCAGAAGACACAAGAATTCAAGACCAAACTTAGCTCAGGTGCCAGTCTTGATTCTATTTTACCTGAAGCATTCGCTACTGTTCGCGAAGCATCTAAGAGATTATTAGGACAAAGACATTTCGATGTTCAGTTAATTGGAGGTGCAATTCTCAATAGTGGAAGTATCGCAGAGATGAGAACCGGAGAAGGTAAGACCTTGGTTGCAACATTGCCTGCATATCTCAATGCTCTTACTGGTAAGGGTGTTCATGTCGTAACTGTAAATGATTATCTATCAAGACGAGATGCGGCATGGATGGGTCAGATTTATAATTTCCTAGGATTATCTGTTGGAGTTATTAATCACGAAAGTTCATTTATCTATGATCCTACACATACAGAGAAGGATAAAGAAAGAGATGAGCTAGGTTCATTTAAGGTTGTACATGAATTCCTAAGACCTGTCACAAGAAGAGAAGCTTATAATGCTGATATTACCTATGGTACCAACAATGAATTCGGATTTGATTATCTTAGAGATAATCTTGAGTATGAAATGGGAGCATTGAGACAGAGGCCATTTAACTATGCGATTGTTGATGAGATTGACTCTATTCTTATCGATGAAGCTCGTACTCCTCTTATCATTTCTTCACCAACTACTGATTCTGAGAATCTGTACATGACATTCTCAATGATGGTTAGAGATTTCATTAAGGATGAAGATTATACTGTTGATGAGAAGCAGAGAACTATTTCCCTAACTGCAAAGGGAATTGAGAAAGCCGAGAAGAGACTTGGTGTTGATAATATTTATACTGATAAGGGAATCAAGTATGTTCATCATTTAGAAACTGCTGTTAAGGCCAAGGCTCTATTTAATCTTAATACTGAATATGTGGTCAAGGAGGATCAGATAGTTATAGTTGATACTTTCACAGGTAGACTACAACCAGGCAGAAGATGGTCAGAAGGACTTCATCAAGCTATTGAGGCCAAGGAAGGTGTAACTGTTCAGAAGGAAAGTAGAACATTCGCTTCTATTACTTTCCAGAATTATTTCCGACTTTATAAGAAGCTATCTGGTATGACTGGTACCGCAGCTACTTCTAGTGAAGAGTTCTATAAGGTATACGGTCTTGAAACTATTATAGTTCCAACAAATAATCAAATACAAAGAAAGGATCTTAATGATTATATTTTCCAGACTGAAATAGGGAAATTTAAAGCTATAGCAAGAAAGGTTAAGGAGTTAAATAAGACTGGTCAGCCTGTGCTTATAGGTACTGTTTCAATTGAGAAGAATGAGGTTCTCTCAGAATTTCTAAATGCTGAAGGTGTTAAGCATGAGATATTGAATGCCAAGAATCATGAACGAGAGGGAGAGATTATCGCTCAAGCGGGTAAGAAGGGGGCAGTTACTATAGCTACAAATATGGCAGGTCGTGGAGTGGACATTAGACTTGGAGGTAATCCTGGTTCCAAGGAATTGTATGATGAGGTTAAGTCTTATGGCGGACTGTTCGTTCTTGGTACAGAAAGGCATGAAGCAAGAAGAATAGATAATCAGCTACGAGGTCGTTCTGGTAGACAAGGTGATCCCGGTGCAACACAGTTCTTCGTTTCTCTTGAGGATTCACTGATGAGGATATTTGCAAATGACACCATTAAATCCTTAATGGGTAAGCTTGGCGTTGCAGAAGATGAGCCAATAGAGAATAGAATAATTACAAGATCACTTGAAACAGCTCAGACAAAGATCGAGGGATTCAACTTCGATTCTCGTAAGCATATTTTGGAATACGATGATATTCTGAATCATCAAAGAAAGACAGTTTATGAAAGAAGACTTGCAATTCTTCTTGGAAATATAGATGAAGTAGAGTCCAAGCTTATGGAGGTTGTCACAGATAATGCCGATCTCAAGAAAGTAATTGAAGATAAGATAAAGTTAATTGGACGAGAGAGATTTATCAATACAGTTAGACAAATGATGTTGCAGTCTATAGATATGTTCTGGGTTGAGCATTTGGAAATAATGGATTATACAAGATCTAGTGTTAATCTTCGTGCTTATGGTCAGAGAGATCCATTGGTTGAATACAAGAAGGAGGGATTGAGATTATTTAAGGAAATGCAGGTTGCAATTAATAATCAAATAACTAATCTTCTACCTCATGTTGCTGGTAATGTGGCTACACCCGAGACAATAGAGCTTAAGGAAATCCATGATCAAGCTCAAGTGATAGGACAGGGAGATGGTGGTAAGCCTGCAGAGGTATCAAGTAA
>CAZOGG010000103.1:0-282 GCA_964579565.1 uncultured Candidatus Saccharibacteria bacterium
TGATCGGTCATGATATTCAGCCAAGTATGGCTTTTACAGCACTAGTGCCTGAGTTTGCAAGTCGCGGTAAGCGTGTATTGCTTGCTGTGATGAATGGCAAGGAATATGCTGAGTTGGAGCCTTCAGTTATCAGAGCTAGTGACTATGTTCTTATTGGGATGTCGTCATCAGAAGCTTGGTCTAAGATAGAGATTGAGGCAGCGAAATTCACAATGGATAATGAAATTCAATACGGCTTCTATTCTGATATCTTCTATGGCTATCGTCGGAAATGGTTCACTC
>CAZOGG010000103.1:292-839 GCA_964579565.1 uncultured Candidatus Saccharibacteria bacterium
TTCGGAGTAAAGCATCACATGTCTTTGTTCTCAATCAAGCAGAGGTAAATGATGCAAAGAATCTATTCCCGAATGCTCTCGTGATACCAAGTGGCAATCCAACACATGCAGGATACTTCACCTTTCAAGTTTCTCGATCAGAAGTTGAAGAGAGATTAAATATTGGACCACAGAACTATGTTGTTCTGGTAAGTGGTACTAAATTTCTGGATATTACAACCGCAATGATTCAAGCTGTTGTACATTCATGCAGAAATATACCGAATATTAGAATCATTCTCGGTCTTCATCCTAGTGATTCAAGTTCGGTGGATGTCTATAATGACCTCGGCCTACCAATAGCGGTCGTTACAAAGAAAGTCATGAGTAGTTCACACATACTTTGCAGGGCAGACCTTCTTATTGAATCTTCTGGGAGTCTTGGGATTGAGGCTGCGTGTAAGCGTGTACCAGTTGTGAATTTTATTACACCACGAGCTTATGATCTCATAGAGCAGGAGATCGGTGAACGTCAGTGGCCAAACTGTGTTCATGGCACATCCTTACT
>CAZOGG010000103.1:849-1731 GCA_964579565.1 uncultured Candidatus Saccharibacteria bacterium
AGATGACAGTTCAAGTCTTACAAGGATTTTTGAGGGGCGTGATTTCGAGGGATTGATTGCCAAACAGAAACAGATATATCCAGATCCTGTTCCTGGATCAAATTCAAGATCTTTGAAAGTGATGGCTGACACCATCTGTGAAAGGCTTTAGCCTTCAGAACAGATGCAAAAGGGGATCCTTGTGATCCCCTTTACTTTTTAATCTTTAATCCTCTTCAATAAGTTAAATGTCAGTAAAGCTCCTAAATATTTGGTAATAACGACGGCCAGAACAATTCCAAGTATACCGTAGTAGTGAATCATAATAAGCATTAGTATCGTATTAAATATACTTAGACTTATACTGACAATGTACTGCTCTTTTATAGCTTTTTTAGCTTTTAATGCAATTTCTGAAAGATTACCTAGTAGTAGGAGAAATGTAGCATAAACTTGAGAATAAAATACTGAATCAAGATATTGAGGGAAAAATATTTTGTAAATATACGGTGCAGAAATTATGTAAATAACAACAATCGGTCCAAGAATTATTAGGGATGTTAGAAACTTCTTTGGAACACTAATTTTGATTTCCTCTGCACTTCTTTCAGATAATTTTGGTAATGCCATTGGGCCAAGCATTCCAATGAAGCTTCTTACTTGCTTTGGTATTGCTGTAGAGAATGAGTAGATGGCAAGTTCCAATCCACCTAAATAATGAAATACTAATATCTTGTCTAGTTGGGCAGAAATATTTAACCAAATATTTATAAAACTTAGATGCTTACTATATGGAATAGATTCGTAATCGATTGGTGAATCTTTCGGTATGTCTTTGACTGTTTTGAAATAAAAAAATTCTTTTATAAGCATATTGATAGCAAAAAATACTCCAACAATAAT
>CAZOGG010000103.1:1741-2415 GCA_964579565.1 uncultured Candidatus Saccharibacteria bacterium
ATTACATTGTTAGTTAATAGTATTGTAGTAAAGATTGATACTGCAGAAATTGTATCTTCAATTGAATTATATATTGAGCTTCTTTTGAAATCTTTCCTACCTCCTAAATAGGCATCATAAAGTTCAAAACTTTTTAGTACGGGGGAAATAACAGCTATTATAATTAATGAAATACCTAATTCATAATTTTGATTGTATATATAGTAGATTGATCCAATCAAGGAACCCATTGTCATGAATATACTCCATTTCAAATTAATCCAGAAAGCCTTACGAAGTGTTCCGTAGTATCCTCTTGCAGTTGCTTGTACAACTGCAGAGCCAATACCAGTCAAAGTGAACGTTGTAATGATTGCAGCTACTGAGATAATATATTTGTATTGGCCATATATTTCCTTTGGTAGGAAATGTGCTAATCCAATAGCCAATAAAAAAGAGGCTAAAGATGTTATACTTTGACCAAATGTGAGCCAGAAGCCACTCTTGGTAAGATACACCATATCAGTTTTTGTATATTTTTCTAAAGAATGCAGTATTTTATAGATATTTTCCCTCATAAATAATGATATTTATAACATTATATGCTATTATATTGCCCATGAATACTAACATAATTAACACGATATTCAAATACGCCATTATTACCGGTCTTTCAGCTATAGCATTTATTCCAT
>CAZOGG010000104.1:0-2410 GCA_964579565.1 uncultured Candidatus Saccharibacteria bacterium
TTGCCTGTGTAATTACCACTACTATCTAATACATCAAAATATTCCATATCAATATATATTATCACAAAAGACAAACCGCAGAATCAACTGCTGTTGTGTGGTTAAGAATAGATAGCTTGATCTACTTAGAAAACTCAGTGAAGGCTCTCATCAGCGGAACACCAAGCGAAACACCTAGAACAGACAAGCTAGCAGCTATTCCCAGACTACCGTTATCTGTTGCCTTAAAGATAAATAGACCAGAACCAAGAACACAAAAAACCCAAACGATAAGAAGAATTTTCCTACGTGTTAATTTCATAAATTTTATATTAGCATATCTAACTATTAGTTACAAAATTATTTAAAGAGAAGTTCCCAAAGCCTGCTTAACTGCATTGTGTACATTTGGATTTAAATTTAATGAATCTAAACTTTTGATCTCAACCCATAACGGTGAAGTCTCTTCTGAATCTGTAAGTTCACCAGAATATTTGTTACATCTATAAACTCTCATGACCATAGGTTCCTCACCTGTTTTGCGCTTTAGTATTTTATGGTATTCAATTGGTAGTTGAACTAGATCTTCTACATTTGCATTCAATCCTGTTTCTTCTTTCAACTCTCTGATTGCAGCTTGAGGATAATCTTCACCTGGTTCAAGTCTTCCGGCAGGTAGACCGAATGTGTCTGTAATATTATTACTACCCTTTAAATGTCTGACTAGAAGGACTTTGTCCCCTTCTAATATAACAACTCCAACAGTTTTTGTTTCCATATTGTAAATTCTAACATGAATAGAATTTAATTTAATTTATAACTAGCAAATATTTATGGGGTGGCTATCGGGAGTCGAACCCGAACTAAGAGTTCCACAAACTCTGGTGCTAACCGCTACACCATAGCCACCATATATTACTTTTTGAAGAGTGTGCCCAGGACAGGACTCGAACCTGCATGCCTTGCGGCGCCGACACCTCAAGCCGGTAAGTCTACCAATTTCTCCACCTGGGCATATAATCAAAAAGACCCTCTCACTATAACTGATAACGGGTCTTTTTTCAATTAAATTTAGATTATGCTACCACTTCCTCTTTCTTCTCTGTTTCCTTCTTTGCGTGCTTTGTGTCTGTATTCTGATCAGAGTCGATCTGTAACATTCTTCTCATTTGTCTTCGTATTTCCTTGGCAGCCTTCTCTCTTACGAAATATAGCTTAGCTCGGCGAACCTTTGATCGTCTCAGTAGCTCTATCTTGTCGATCATGGGTGTGTATAGAGGGAAAATCTTCTCAACTCCAACACCGTCGATAACCTTACGAACTGTGAATGTTCCTCCAGCCTCTGTACCATGCTTTCTTGATAGAACTAGACCCTCAAATGCCTGAAGTCTTGTCTTGCCCTTCTCTTGAATCTTCTGCCAAACCTTAACAGTATCTCCAGGTCGAATATCGAGATTCTTTCGCTCTTCTACATTTACTGTTGAAATAGTATTAATTGTTGCCATATATATTATCTAATGTAAGAACAAATCTAACACAAGCCTTTGTTTTTAGCAACCTCTGTGATACCTAATTCCTTAAGACCCTCCTTGAAATCCTTGGGCATAGGGGCATTAACTAGGACCTTTTTCCCTAAACAGTTAGTAAATTCAACAGAATATGCATGTAAGGCATTTCTCTTAAATCCCAGTGCTAATGGCTTATCTGCCGCATATAGCATATCAGATACTATAGGATGATTAATGGCTTTGAAATGAACTCGAATCTGATGTGTTCTACCGGTCTTGGGCTCAATCTCAACAAATGAAAATCCAACTCTATGAGCTAGTCTATGATACCAAGTCTCTGCATCCCTCATTTCCCCTCTAGCTCCTCTAGTTGCAGACCATCTTCGGAAATCCTTGGGACTTCTTCCAATTGGTCTATTTATAATTCCATACTGCTCCTTCATCTCACCATATACGAAAGCTAGGTATTTCTTTAACACTGTTCTATCTTGGAACTGCTCCTTAAGGCAAGCATGTCCGGCCTTGGTCTTGGCAATTAATATTACTCCGGAAGTATCTCGGTCTAATCTATGTACTATTCCAGGACGCTCTATAATACCGTAGTCCTTTGTCTCTACAGACTCGCCTACTGTCTTGGTCTTAGGGTAGTTCTTCAGTATCCATTCAGTCAGAAATGGACCCTTGGACTTGCCATCTGGATGCACAACAATACCGGCTGGTTTGTTGACAGCTAGTATGTCTTTATCCTCATATAGTATATCTATCTTCTTTGCCATCTTGATAATTAATACAATATACGATAATCTAAGATAAGTCACGCAATAGACAGAAGTGAGGTAAATTATAAATGCGCCCTTAGCTCAGTTGGTAGAGCAACCCATTTACACTGGGAAGGTCAGGAGTTCAAGTCTCTTAGGGCGCAC
>CAZOGG010000105.1:0-2385 GCA_964579565.1 uncultured Candidatus Saccharibacteria bacterium
TTACAAGTTCTGTAAGTCCTCCACCTTCATCATGACCTACATATCCTGGAGGTGCACCTATAAGCTTGGACACTGAGTGCTTCTCCATGAACTCTGACATATCTACTCTTATAAGAGCATTGTCATCATTAAATAAGAATCCGGCTAATGCTTTTGTAAGCTCTGTCTTTCCAACTCCTGTAGGACCAAGGAAAATAAACGAGCCAATAGGTCTCTGTGGATCTGCAATTCCTGCTCTTGAACGCTTGATAGTATCAGAAATCTTCCTTACTGCCTCATCCTGTCCAACAAGTCGCTTCTTGATCTCCTCTTCCATTCTTGCAAGTTTCTTGGCTTCTTCCTCCATCATTCTTGTTACAGGAATACCTGTCCATCTAGCAACGACTTCGGCGATATCTTGTTCAGTAATTTCCTCTTTTAGAATTCTCCTTGATGATTGTAATTTCTTCAATCTCTTGTTCTTGGTATCTAGCTCCTTCTCCAAATCTGGAATCTTGCCATATCTTATCTCCGCAGCCTTAGATAGATCTGCTTGTGCTTCTGCAGATTCAGCATCAATCCTTAATATTTCTAAATCTTTCTTAATCTGTTTGATATCAGAAATAGTGTCTTTCTCATTTTTCCATTTCAACTCAAGCTCTGATGTGCTTTCTTTGAGATCAGCAATTTCTTGTTCAATCTTATTCATTCTCAATTTAGCCTCTTTGTTTGTTTCTTTCTTTAGAGCTTCTCTTTCAATTTCCAAACGCATTATCTTTCTTCTTGTTTCTTCAAGCATTGGTGGCATATTTTCAAGGGAAATTTTGAGAGCGGATGCGGCTTCGTCTATAAGATCAACTGTCTTGTCTGGAAGGAATCTATCAGAAATATATCTACTAGAAAGATTAACTGCAGCAACAATAGCATCATCTGTAATTCTTACACCATGATATAGCTCGTATTTCTCCTTTAGTCCTCTTAATATAGCTATTGCATCTTCAATAGATGGTTCATTAACAAATACTGGCTGGAATCGTCTTGTAAGAGCGGGATCCTTCTCTATATGCTTCTGATATTCTCTCAGTGTTGTTGCACCTATAGCTCTCAATTCTCCACGAGAAAGTGCAGGCTTCAACATATTTGACGCATCCATTGAGCCTTCTGATGCTCCAGCTCCAACTATAGTATGTATTTCGTCTATGAATAGTATGATTTTGCCTTCTGCTTTCTCTACTTCCTTCAATATATTCTTTAATCTCTCCTCGAATTCACCTCGATACTTGGTACCAGCAATTAACGATCCCAAATCTAGAGATACTAATTCCTTATCCTTCAGTGATTCTGGAATATCACCTTGTGCCATTCTTATAGCAAGCCCCTCTACTATAGCTGTCTTACCAACTCCTGCTTCACCGATTAGAATAGGGTTATTCTTTGTTCTTCTTGAAAGAATTTGAATTACTCTTAGTATTTCATTGTCTCTACCAATAACTGGATCAAGCTTGTTCTCCTTCGCAAGCTTTGTCAGACTTCTAGCGTATTTAGCTAATGTTCTGTATTGCTTAGGCTTCTGCTCTCCGACGAAGTTAGATGATTTCAATTCTTCTATAACCTGCATTACACCTGCCTTATCGATCTTGAATCTAGTCAATATATCTTTTGCTTGTCCAGGAACTTCCAATAGAGCGACGAACAAGTGTTCAGTAGAAATAAATTCATCTTTAAGTGATGCTGCAACCTTGCCAGCCTGCTCAAGTACAGAACCGAATTCTGGTGTTATATAGACTTGATATGATGGAGACAATGTTCTTCCAGATTCTGGAGCCTCGATATTCTCAAGTATTAGATCTGTAAGAAGCATTACATCAATTTCTAGTTTATCCATTATTGAGGTAACCATACTCTCCTCCTGTAATATAAGTGCGCACATTAAATGCAAAGGATTAACATGGTTAATTCCCCTTTCAATTGCCAATTCATGTGACCTTCTGAGTGCTTCCTTGGCCTTAGTTGTGAAATTTGCTAATGGTGGCATTTGTTTGTTTTATTTAGCTAATATTAACACATTTTTGTGGATTGTACAGATTATTTTATTTATAACCTATTGACTACAATATCCTATACATGCTATTATACTCGTCAGCTAGGGTGGTTTAGGTACCTTCCAGCAATCCTCCCGATGTAAGGGACTGTGACTGAGACCGTCGGCCCAGTTGTCGACGACCTCACGGAACTGAACATTGGTGCTGGATCGCTGGCGAGTAACCGCCTTAGTTAGAATCATCAAGATTCGCGTCTTGAGTGAAATTCGCCCCTGGGCCAAGTGGTCCAGGGGTTAAATTTTTTATTTACCCAAAATTTCCCCAATTACCTTAATTACCTTTTTTAATTCCCCTTTACTTGTCA
>CAZOGG010000106.1:0-2364 GCA_964579565.1 uncultured Candidatus Saccharibacteria bacterium
ACATGTGGATATCAATTTCAGACATTGAAAGAGAACAATGTAAAGTATTATTTGATTTTCTAACCCTTAATTAGCCTTTCACTATATCTAACATAGATGAATGAAGCAGCAAGAGCGATGATTCCGAAGACTATGAATGATACTATTCTGTATATTTCACCAAGACTCCAGATATCAATTACAACCTTGAATGCTGTTATTATGAACAATATGAGACCCATATATCTTGCAGGACCAAATCTCTTAACAAATCCAACCATAGTATTGAGACTGAGGTATTAGCCCAATTCGTGATTTGATTACCTGACACCATACCCGTAGACATTTGAAGATCATAATACGCAACAACCTGTGTTGTTAGAGCATAAAGGGTTAGGACATTTGCAATAATAACGAAAGCTGACATACCTCTCTTCTGAATTTCAGGAGTAATGCTTCCATATCTATAATAAATATAGGCAATTACATAGGCTATTATCACAGCCATTATAATCATAATGAATGGACCATTGAAGAATACAACATAGTCTGCTGGTCTATTATATAGTGCTATGTAACTTAATAAATTAGTTAATCCCAAAACATAAACTATAACTCCAGCAACTTGGAATCCCCTACTTGATGAACTTGAAGCAAGTATATATAGAACCAATGCCTCAATAAACCACCATGCAGCTATCCAATGTCCAGAGAACTCTATAGGAACTGCTACAGTTAGGAATGCTACTGCAAGGCCTGGTAAGAATATATTTAATGTTCTGTCAGATGGATTAGCCTTATATGACATAAGTGCTATAACAATATAGAATCCGGCTATCAAGACACATCCCAAACTCACATAATGTGTATTCTCTGGCATAACAAGAGCATAAGCGGTCAAAGAGAAACTCAATGAAGTAATGAGTAGAACTAGATAATCAAGCCCTTCAGCCTTTACTTTCTCTACTATAATTCGGAACACAGAAGCAGTATTGAAGATAAGGAATTGAACAAGCATGAATAGTAGTGTTGGAGTAAGTAAGCTATGCTCGTAAGAAGATATCATCCATCCACCAAATACATACCAAGTACCAATAAGACCTGCAAGTACTAGATTCATCCATTTCTTATAAAGTAATATTCCCAAAATACCAAGATTCAATATTGTTACATAAGTAAATGTAATAAATTCTCCAAGATTGCCTACACCGACAAGAGATGGTGTAAGGAATGCACCAATGAAAGAAATCATGGACAATGTTCTTGTAGAATTCCTGATACTTATTGTTACACCTATTAATGTAACAACAATCATACCGAAGAAAGTAAGCATAGGATCTATAAGGTTATATATAGACTGTGCAGCAAATACAGAAAGGTAAAGAATCACCAATCCCCCACCCATAAGTAAGTCAGAGTATTGCAAATACTTCTTCCTTAAATACTGAGCTATGCCCATAGCTATCAATCCTGCTAGAATACCTATCATAACTCTACCTGCAGGCTCTATCCAATTATTATTGAAAGCGTATTTCAAGAAAAATGCTACACCAATAATAACGGCACTAATTCCAAGTCTTCCCAATATTCTTCCTGAAGCTTCTTCTGTAGACACTTCTTCTTTCTTGTATGCAGGTGGAGGAGGTGGAACTGGAGTTTGAGTTTGATTTGTAGTATTTGTTGCGGGAGCGGGAGTGGCAACAGCTGGCTTAACTGGACTTGAACTTGATTCCAAGCGCTGTTCTAATCTCTTTATTCTATTACTCTGCGATACAAGAAAATAAATTACTACTATTGAAAATATTATTGAATACATAAATTTTATATTATACTGATTATTATATCATCTCCTAAATAGCATTTGTTTTAAATATCCCCAAATTATATAATAGTATCAAATGGAACCAGCTAAAATCATATCATTTGAGGAATTTGATTTAATTAAACATACACTTGGTAAAGTTGTTTGTATATCTGGTGGCTTTGACCCTATTCATCCTGGCCATGTATCTAGTATGCTTGATTCAAAGAAATTCGGTGATGTTGTAGTTGTTGTAGTAAATGGCGATGATTTTTTGAAAAGGAAAAAGGGCAAGGCATTTATGGATTTAAAGACTCGCTGCCATATTATTTCATATATTAAGGGTGTTGATTTTGTTATTCCTTTTGAAATAGAAAATGATCATACTGTATGCGTAGCACTAGGAAAAATCAAACCTCATGTCTTTAGTAAAGGTGGAGATAGAATAGACGAAAAGACAATTCCAGAATGGAAAGTTTGTGAAGAACATGGAATTCAGATAGTTACTGGAGTTGGACATAGGAAAGACTGGAGTAGCTCGAATTTCCTACATGAATGGGGAGAATTCTGGAAAAAGTTTAAAT
>CAZOGG010000107.1:0-2341 GCA_964579565.1 uncultured Candidatus Saccharibacteria bacterium
GCTGGAGTTATTGTGCCTGTGTTCAAGGAATCAAAGGGTGATGACTTCTTGTATGTAATGGTTCCAGTTAAAGATACAAAAAAAGATGAAAACAAATAGCTTTAAATCTTCAATATATCTTCTTTTTGTAACAATAGTATTTGTTTCAGCTTTTGCTCTAAGTATTTCTAGTGCTTTTGCTATGTCTAGCGGTAGTTACAGTATTGGTACTGATAGTATCAACTTTGCAGGTAATAGGTCAGGTTCAGGAAGTTTCCGAGCAGAGGATACTGCAGGTCAGGTATCATCAGGTAGATTAGAATCAAATAACAACATAAATATATCTGGTTATCAGCAATCAGATACTGTTAATCCTATTACAGAACAATCAAATCCAGACCCATCTTCAAGTCATCAATCTAGTTCAAGTGGTAGTTCAAGAAGATATGACATTACTTACACAGACATAATCAATAATTCTCCTGTATTAAATACTAATACAGAAACACCTATAGATATTATTTTCCAGGATACTGATCCATTGAGAGATATCAAGATTATCGACATTAAGGAGGTTCATCCAATGATAAAGTCATTGGAATTAACTGATTTCAAATTCATTCAGGAAGGTAAGAACATAGTTCAGAACAACGGAACAATAGTTGTAGATGGACGAAGCGACTTGAAGATTTCACTACCATACAATAAAGTTCCAGAAATATTAAAGACAATTGCAATTACAATGTCTGATGCAGATAATTCTGGTAAAGTTTTCCCATTTGTACTTAGAGTTAACAATGACAAGACAGCTTATGAAGCAACTATTGCTCCTTTAAACAAGAAGGGAAATTACCCATTAAACATTGTGATTGTCGACTACAAAAATCAAGCACAGAAGAGATTGGTCGGTGAATTTAGAGTTCTAACTCTAGATAATTCAACTCTGTTGAGTAGTGTAGGAATATTAAAATTATTAAATGGAAATTCATCAAAATATTTAGCTATAGTACTAGCAATTTCAATAATTATATTTGCTTTCTTGAATCGAAATAATAAAAAGAGATTCAGCATCTCAATGATTCTGTTAATACTAGTTGTTCTATTTGGATTCTTTAGTTTTACATATGCCGCAATAAATAAGCAGATAAACTATCAAGGTAAATTAACTAATAGTTCAGGTACTCTAGTACCAGATGGTACATATCAAATAGAGTTTAAATTGCACACAGCATCATTGGGTGGTACAGAAGTTTGGTCAGAATTACATTCTGGAGGAAGTGAGATTCAAGTTACAAATGGTCTGTTCAGTGTAATGCTTGGTTCAGTATCTAGTATGTCTGCTGTTGATTTCAATCAGACACTGTACCTAGGTGTAAATGTTGAAGGTGATGGCGAGATGACCCCAAGGAAAATCCTAGGCGCTGTGCCAGCTGCTTTTGTTGCAGATACTATCGATAATCTTTCTAGTGAACAATTCCTACGATCTGATACTCAGAATTCAACTACAACAACATCAACTTTTATAAGTATTCTACAATCTGGCACTGGTAAGATTGCAGAATTCTTCGGTCAGGCTTCTGCAAGTGTTCTTTCAATATTATCTGATGGAAATATCGGTATGGGTAGTACTACTCCCGGAACTTCACTTTCTATTGGTGATACTGGTAATGACACAATCAATATTTCTGCTACTGCTACATCTACATTTGGATCTGGTATTAATTTGAGAACTGGATGCTTCGCAGTAAATGGAGTATGTATATCTGGTGGGTCAAGTGCCTACGGAGATACAAATGTTAATTCATATATCAGTGCTTCATCAACAATACCTAAGACATATACAGCAAATACTTTCTCAGCACTACAAACTTTCGGTAATGCCTCAACAACAGCTATCAGTTCATCATACGCATCATCAACAGCATACTATGGAGCTGGATTACAAGCATGTAATGCTACAACAGGTAAATTAGTATGGTCTAACGGATCATTTACTTGTGGTACAGATTCTAGTTCAAAATCTACAGTAGTTACAGTTGCAGCAGTTAACTCATTAAACACAGCAGGTGCAGACTATGTAGCAGATGGAGTAGCTGACGAAGCAACAATACAAGCAGCTATAGATAGTCTTACAAATGGAGGTATAGTACAACTACTTGATGGTACATTTACATTCTCAACATCAACAGTATTTACTAATCTACACAACAACATAACCTTGATCGGACAAGGTGCAAGTTCAACTGTAATTACAGGACCTATAGCTAACTCAGTTCCATATATCAGATTCAATATACCTGCAAACTCAACAAGTACAGGTATTACTCTTAAGAACTTCACAATTGATGGTACGAATCACGTT
>CAZOGG010000108.1:0-2316 GCA_964579565.1 uncultured Candidatus Saccharibacteria bacterium
TAAACCTTCGGCACCTTTATTATTACCAACCTCGCCCTTGTCTTCGTCATATGTTGATGTGGCTCACCTGCAGGTATCCATAGCCAATCTCCAGGTTTTAGTACTACTTCAGTTCCTCCCTTTATTTCCTTTGCCTTCCATTCCCTATCATCTGTACTCCCATCAGCATTAGTCTTAACCCATGGATTAACCATCTCACCTCCATAGATAAATGTAACTTCACCATCAAGACACATCCATAGATCTGCTTCATGTTTATGTACTTCTGCATCATTTACAATATTTACATCTTCAAGAATATTAAATGGTACTTTATTTAAATTTGAAAATGACTTTAAGGGTTCAAGTAATTTCTTGACTGGATCAATAGAATATTCATTCTGTAGATTTGAATCTATTGCTTCTTTCTTAATTACTACACATTTCGTATTATTAGAATTCATAGCCTTTCTTTTTTAATTCTTCTAACATATATTCTGCTTGTATCCAATCTAAAGGATAATCTATATCTACAGATCTTTCCTTTGGAACTATATGCCCAACGATATTATCACCATAAAGTCTATTGTCCTTCATAATAAGATCCCTTCTCATAGAATATACTGCCCCACTTCTTCTGTATGCTACAGGTAGATCTTGTCTTCTTGTTCCCTCAATTTCTGGAATTGAATAATGCAAAACTTTATCACCTTCTAATTTTTTAATTTTAATTGGATTGGCACTACTTGGAACTTCAACCAATGAAACTGCACTATCTGCACCAGAATCTATTAATTTCTGAAGTGTCATATCCATATCATCTACAGTTCTAAATGGTGATGTGGGTTGTAATATAATTACATAATCAATTATCAAGTTATTTGCCCTCTCATAGAAATCAATAGCGTGTTGCATAACAGGAACATGTGGTGTTCCATCTTGCGCTAGTTCAGCTGGTCTCATAAATGGTACAGATGCACCGTATTTAATACATACATCAGCAATGTCCTTGTCATCAGTAGATACAATAAGATGATTTATTAATTTACTTTTCTTGGCTACATCTATTGTATATGCGATAAGTGGTTTGCCACCTAATGGCTTTATATTCTTAAATGGAATTCCCTTTGATCCTCCTCTTGCTGTTATGACGCCGAGTATATTTTTCATGTGTTTATTTTAAATGAATATGCTTTTTTGAAATTGGTTCATACTTTTTCAAATCCTTCTTAGTCTTCTTATTAAGGATACTATGGAAATGATTCGAAGGTAAGCCATCTATATGCATCTTTGGTCTCATTGCATATACCATATCTTCTGTAATAATTGTTCCCTTGGGAATATCACAAGCAGCTACCAAGCTCTTATTGAAATATGGTCTGAATTTATTCTTTGCTCCCTCTAATTCTCTATTCTTCTTTCCATAATATATATCTGTATCGATCTTGTGATGTTCATTATTTTTTATAGCATTTATTAGATCTCTCATTTCATCAGGTGTAATTGATGCCTTATGATCAGATCCCCACAAATCCCTAGAGAATGAGAAATGCTTCTCTATTACCTGTGCACCCATTTTCACCGCTGCTAATGGAATATTTATATCCCCAACTGAATGATCAGAGAAGCCAATAATAACATTAGGATATTTCTCTTTGAAATATTCAATAGTAGAAAGATTGAAATATTCTGGTGGACAAGGATATTCACTAACACAATATAGTACTGTTAATGGTGATTCTCTACTTGTTATATAATCTACAACCTCATCTAATTCCTTCAGACTAACCATACCTGTAGAAATGATTATTGGCTTCTTAGTCTTTGTAATAAAATCTAATAATACATGATCCTGCACATCTCCTGAGCCAACTTTCCATAATGGAACATCTATACTTTCTAACTTATGTGCAGCCATTCTAGACATAGGTGTTGAGAAGAATATTATTCCCCTTTTATCAGAATAATCCTTCAATTCTTGGAAAAATTCCAGAGGCGCTTCTTCTGTATTTCTCTTTACCCAAGCATATCTATCACTTCCCTTGAAATGTGGTGATACTACATGAATATTCATCTGTTCATCCTCAACTTCATGCGTTTGAAATTTCACTGCATGAGCTCCTGCTACAACTGCGGCATCTATAAGTTCCTTGGCATTCTTTAAATATGTATCTAAAGATTGAGATTCTTGAGATTGAATAAAGTTCTTACCTATTTCGGCTATTACGAATACGCCTTCATCGGCAATGATATCCTGCATTGATCTGGACTTCTTAATAGATTTCTTCTTCTTTGGCATGTGTACTATATCCTATTCTAATTCGGGGGAATATTCAA
>CAZOGG010000109.1:0-2308 GCA_964579565.1 uncultured Candidatus Saccharibacteria bacterium
GAATGAGTATTATTATAAATATCGTGGACTTTTTCATTGTTATTTTTTGGGCTCAGATGATTTATCCAAATAGCTTCTTAAATAGGCAATTCTAAGCTCTAGAACATTCTTGTATTGTTCTTCAAGTCTCGGGTCACTTGAATAAGTAGCATATTCCTCTTGATATGATTTAAGTCTTTTAACTACAGCATCACGACTTTTTGCTGTTTGGTCTTGATAAGACTTATCAACCTCTTTCACCATCTCACCCTCTTCCCGAAGTTGGTCCACATAGAAGACTCTGTCGGTTTGTAAAATTGAAACACCCTGAGGATTATTACTCTTTTTCATCTGCTCAATGTACTTATTATAAAAATTGTTGACTTCTTCAATTTTTTTATCAATTAAAGTCCAATCCGGATTAGATGCACCATACCAATTTGTTTCTGGGTTAACCCTTAAATCTATTGATAAATTTTTAACACTATTTCTACCAAGTGTACCTGTAATATCTCTAGCGATTTCTATATTTTTCTTTCTAACTATTTCAGCCTCCGTAGCTTTTTGTATTTGATACTCTTCCTCGTCAATTTCACCGTTCTTGTATTTGGTCTCAACAACTTCCAGATTTTTCTTTGCGGTGGCCTTATCGTCGTTTGCCTTATTAACCCTTGCCAATGTCTCAGCATTAACCTTTTTTAAGTCCTCTGTAACCGCGTTTGAAAAATTTTCTGTTTCCTTGCTCGCAATAAAATTTACTGGTGGTACCTCTGTATAAACTTGCACTAATCTAGGATCTATTACTCTCAGTATTAAATATGAAGAGAAAACCAGCAACAATCCAGTTACTGCACTCTTAATTCTCCCTTTAGCATCCAACTTAGCTGGTAATGCCTCGCTTAACATATATTCAAACCCTGCGTATATTATTACCACTATTGCTAGGAATACTGCTAAGGCTATTGAGAATTTATATACATACCCCACATAATCAGCAAAACTGATTTCAGTTTGTAATTTACCCTTCTCACAATTACCTGCCCCCTCAACACATGGTAAAGGCTCTAGTAGGGTGTATGTGTCTACAGCGAATGTGTTTACAGGGCTTATTGATACAAATAGTAGTATTGTAAGTATTAGTTTTTTCATTTTAGAATTTTATTTCCTCTTCGTCTTGATTCTTTTGGAAATTAATCATAATTGAGGACTCTGCTCTTTCAAGTATATCATTCTCATGTCTGACATCTATGTTGATATTTGAACTTCCTTCAATATTTCCCTTGGGTCTAAGTATAATACTTTGATTCTTAATTAATTCTGGTTGATCTACATTATTAATTGACCAAAGATAGCTTAATTTGTTGTTCTTAGGGTTAAAGTTAAATCCAAATGGTGCTACTAGTATATTTAATTCAGAATTTCTTAGAGTGTGGTTATTAGATAAGGCTTTATTGAATAGAACCCCATAAAGTGGGCTAACTTCATAGAATGAAAGTGTTGGTTCTGACGGCTCAAGTCTCAAGAATGCTTCTGCACTCTCAGTTTGGTCTCTTGTATATACATTAACTGATATTTCTAATGGTTTAGGTATTTCACTAGCTTTGATTTCAAGACTCTGTATTCCGTAACCCGTTCCATTCTCTATGTCTTTGCCACCCATTTTCCATCTATATACTAATGTCTTGGGATCTATTTCCTTAATTCCATCTATAGATAGATGTGGCATAGCTATTAATCTTATCCAATTCTCATATACGAAATGATTCTTGCCTTCATAGAAAGGTGGTTTATATGATCTGCTGGTTTCCCATATTATTTCAACTGAGCCGGACTTAATTGTTATTGATTTCTGAACTTCCTTGCCATTATTCGCTCTGATTATAGAGACAACATTCCTCTTCTTCCCTGCAACTGGGGCTTTAATTTCAATTTTCTTTATTCCAACACCTCTTGCTAGCTCTTTTCCATCAACAAGCCATATTATTGTAGAGGAATTGAGGTCAATTAAATAACTTTCAACTTCTACTTTAACCGTTTCGCCTGGACCAGGCCTCTCTGGTGAATTAGATATTGTTACACCATCGATTGGTGCCTGATACTGAGCTCTTGCTGTATTAAATGTAGTTAGGAATGTGATTACAAAAAATAATAAAAGAATCTTTTTCATTCACTATATTTTAACACATTTAATTTTTATTTGGATACCTTATTCCCTGCTCCGCATTGAGTCTTGGTGGTTTTAATCTTGGTGGTGTTACTCCGGGGGTTCTTTTGGTTAAAGATGATACAGATATACCCGTCTTCTCTTCGATTCTAGTCATTATTATAA
>CAZOGG010000110.1:0-2278 GCA_964579565.1 uncultured Candidatus Saccharibacteria bacterium
GTAATTCTGGACGAGGTCCAATTAATGACAAATCTCCCCTAATAACATTTAACAATTGTGGCAATTCATCAACCCTTAATTTCCTCATTATAGAACCAAATTTAGTGACTTTATTACCTACTGAATTACCGTTATCATTGGCAATCAACATAGTCCTAAATTTAATAATATTAATTATTCTATTATTCTGACCAATTCTTGGTTGGAAAGTGAAAATTACATTCTTGCTATCCTCGATTTTCATTATCAAAATAATAATTGGATAAAATAAAATTGATACTATACCCAAGATCATTGATATACCAATATCAAACACTCTTTTTAGACTATCATATACGAACTTCGGTGATACCGCTGACATATTCTCCACAAACCAAGCCTTGCCCATAAGTGATATTGGAACTCTGTCGAATATAGATTCGTACATCTTACTTACATCGAAGAACATTACGCCCTGAAGCGCAAATTTATATAAATCTGGAATTACATTTGCCAACTTTGCATGTCTTGTATCTATTACTACTATTGAAATTTTATTTGATGAAATGTAATTGGAAATATCTTGTATTGTCTGTTGAGTGTCAGAACTTGGTCTAATGATTCCAGAGAAAATAAGATGATATCTGGAATTATGGTTAACCTCCTCATATAACTCTTCTGCCTCCTTGGTATCGCCAACCATAAGTGCTCTCTGACTTCTCTTGGGACCCAATCTAGGTGAAAGAAACATTCTCCAGAAAGACATTAGTAATAGGGATATAAAAATGTATATAAATAGAATTATCTTTGGTGTGATTAAATAAAGTGGAATGAAATAAAAGAATGCAATACTAATAATAGTATTTATAATCTGTACATTAAGTAAAGTTGATGGCAATCGATTCTTGAAAATCAAAGTGTTCTTCTCATACAGTCCGAAAATAAAGTTAACAAGAATAGATACAGCAAAAAGAATAGAGAATGGCACCAAGTGTAGTTGTATAACATCAATGAGCGGAAACTCACCTTTTCTAATGAAAAGTGCCAGTGTCAAAGCCACAAAAAGCACGATAATATCGCCTATAAACAGTATAAACGGCTCTTTCCTTCGTATTACACTCATAATCATCAATAATACACAAAAATCACTAAAAATGGTACTCTTAGAGAAATGAAGGTACTTATCCTTATTACAAAATCAAATTGGGGTGGCGCTCAAAGATATGTCTATGATTTGGCCACAAATCTACCAAAAGACAAATTCGAGGTGGAAGTAATGTCTGGTGGAAACGGCATACTAATTGAAAGGCTTATTCAAGCTGGAATAAATGCCAATGGAGACTTGCCTATCAAGAGAGATGTTAGCGTATTCGAGGATATCAAGGTCTTCTTTAAATTATTTAAATTACTAAGGCAGAAGAAGCCAGATGTACTACATGTTAATAGTTCCAAAATAGGAGGAGTCGGAGCTCTAGCAGGAAGATTGGCAGGTATCAAAAAGATAGTATTCACGGCGCATGGTTGGGCATTCAATGAAGACAGGAATCTACTATCAAAGGTCTTCATAAAGTTTCTATACTGGATCACAATATTGTTATCACACAATACAATATCAGTTTCCGGTACATTGCAATTGCAGATGATGAATTTACCTTTCATAAACAAAAAAATAACTGTAGTACACAATGGAATTAAGCTAGAACCAGGATTCTCTAAGGTACACGCTAGGAATGAATTAGCAAAGTTCAATTCAAGATTCGCAGATATGCTTAAGTCAAAGGAAATGAAAGACACGATAATTGTCGGAAGTGTCGGCGAATTGCATCACATAAAGGGATACGAGTATGCGATAAGAGGATTACATGAACTAAACAAAAAGATACTTTATTTAATTCTTGGAACAGGAGAAGATAAGGATAAATTAGAGAAATTAATATCAGATCTCAAGATGGATTCTCGTGTAATTCTCATGGGATTCATACCTCAGGCATCACAATATTTCAAAGCTTTTGATATTTTCCTTTTACCTTCCCTTTCAGAAGGATTTCCATATATTGCACTTGAAGCAGGAATATCATCATTACCAATTGTAGCAAGTGCAGTTGGAGGAATACCAGAAATAATTGAAGATATGAAAAGTGGCATACTAATACAGTCCAAGAAATTTAGAGAAATTAGACATGCAATAGAATTCTATATAACTCACAAAAAGGTACAGAAAGAACATTCTACAGAACTTAATAAGAAAGTATTAGGTAGTTTTACAATAGACAAAATGGTTGAAGAGACAATTTCTGTT
>CAZOGG010000111.1:0-2269 GCA_964579565.1 uncultured Candidatus Saccharibacteria bacterium
CCTTTGTAATTGCTGAATTAGCAGTTACGAATTTCCACCGGTTTTGAGAGACAATGGAACTCTACAATGCGTAATATGAAGTACCTCAACTGTCGAGGCCTTTCATCCCCATGTGTGAATTGTTAACGAGCACTGAACTCTCTTCGAATCTCTCGGTCGGTATCGCGCTTCTTGATATCTTCACGCTTATCGTGCTTCTTCTTACCCTTAACTACAGCGATTTCAACCTTGATTTTCTTGCCTTTACTATACATTGAAATAGGTACTATTGTCAAACCCTTTTTGGTTTCAATAGAAGCAAGCTTTTGAATTTCTGCTTTTGTAACCAAGATTCTACGATTACGTTTAGGATCATATTCCTTTGGTGTATTGTTCATTTGATATGCAGGAATATTGGAAGCAATGATAAATGCCTCGCCACCTCGTATTGTGACATGAGAGCCTAATAGGGAACCTTGATTATTTCTAATGCTTTTGACCTCTAATCCGAGAAGTTCAATTCCACATTCGAATGTCTCAAGAATTTCATAATCAAGATTAACTTTCTTGTTGTATATAAGTGAATCACTCATATGGTTAGATTCTACCACCCTTTGACTTTTTGGTAAAATTGTGCCAATCTATTGTTGGCTTAGTAAACAAACAACAAGAACAATCAACGACATAAGAGGATATGTTTAAGATTGACTACACATCGTTTGGGCTTGGGATTCTTCTAACGCTCATCGTCGGTTTCGTGGTGTTGTTGGTGTTGAATCATCGCCGACATAGTTGTCACCACTGTGGTCGACGCACCAAGAAGACCTGTAGGATGTATGTGCATCCCATTACTCCGGACAGCACCATCGGTTTCAAGCATGTTAGCATCTACGCTCATTATGAGTGTTCATCATGTCGAACAGCGACGGTCAAAGTGATTGATATGCTGAAGCCTGATTATCAGATTAAGGCAAAGCCCCCTGAAGAATTCGATTTCAATTCACCGGAGGCTCGAAGGCTATTTGCCCTTACTCCCCATGTTCGTAACCCTAGCGGTTCGGGCGTGATCATTCGAACTCACTTTGGAGACAAGTTGCCCCTGCCAGCATAGCTGGTTTTGTAATTCACGATCGCCACCTACCTTCGGGTCGGTGGTGATTTTCTTTCATTTTCTCCAAATTTAAGTATAATTCATTAACAATCATAATTATGAAGAAACAAGCAATACCACCAGTTGCGAACAACAAAAAGGGAAATAAGAGGCCAAGTAGATTTGGCTTTCTTAATACATTATCTATAGGACTACTAATACTATTTGTAATTAGTGGAATATATTCAGCTATAGCAGAGCAGACAAATAAAGCAAATAAGATAACACTATCAGAATTAGCTACTGATATTGGCGCAGGTAAGGTTAGTTCAATTATAGTAAGGGGTGATGATATTAGTGCAGAATATGCTGATAAGAGTATCAAGACAACAATGAAAGAAGCAGATTCTTCTGTTACTGAGACCTTGGTTAGATATGGATTAACTCCAGAGAAATTAAATTTAGTCAAAATAAACACAGAAGGTCCTAGTGGTGTGCTATTCTTCATTTCTCAAATCGCACCTTTCATTATTCCACTATTATTTATTGCTTTCATTATTTGGTTTTTAACAAGACAGGTGAGGGGAGCAGGAATGCAAGCTTTCTCATTCGGTCAGTCCAAGGCTCGTATCACATTGCCAGATGATAATAAGCAAAAGGTAACATTCAAGGATGTTGCGGGTGCCAAGGAAGCCAAGCAAGAATTAGCTGAGATAGTAGACTTCCTCAAGAATCCCAAGAAATTCCTAGAGATAGGTGCAGTTATTCCCAAGGGTATACTACTTATGGGTGCCCCAGGAACTGGTAAGACATTGCTTGCGCGAGCAGTTGCTGGTGAAGCTAATGTTGCATTCTTCGCTATATCTGGATCGGAGTTCGTAGAAATGTTCGTTGGTGTTGGTGCATCAAGAGTTAGGGATTTGTTCAAGATGGCCAAGGAGAATTCTCCTGCAATAATATTCGTTGATGAAATAGACGCAGTTGGTCGTATAAGAGGTACGGGTGTTGGTGGGGGAAATGATGAAAGAGAACAGACATTGAATCAGATTCTTGTTGAAATGGATGGATTCGAACCAAATGAAAAGGTGATAGTAATGGCTGCAACCAATCGTCCTGATGTTCTTGATCCAGCACTTCTAAGGCCAGGAAGATTCGACAGAAGAGTAACTATTGATTTACCTGACAGGAATGACAGAGAGG
>CAZOGG010000112.1:0-2216 GCA_964579565.1 uncultured Candidatus Saccharibacteria bacterium
GCCCCAAGGGTTTGCAATACTCACCCTTCTGTCGTCAAACATCTTGAGTTTGATATTTATTCTATTCCTTTCTGTGTTGGTATTAGTTGTTCCTTGTGGAATATAATGTGGAAAGTTGATGTTCAGACCAGTTTCTCTAAATAAATTTTCAGCATTTGAATTTGTATCAATTTCCTTAAATAATTTATTAATTTCATCCTGACTTATTGCCATGTTTCTACCATTTGTTGAGAATACTAGGCTCGGAATGCCATATTTAATTGAAAGATAGTTCTCCCAATAGATTGCATCACTTTTCTTATTACACATCTTCAATATCCACATTTTATCGGCATTTTCTTGATTGCAACGAACTTGAAGACCTATTGAAATAATAGATTTCTTGCTTTTGCGTAGGCTTTTGGCCATTCCTATTCTATAACCCTTATCTTTTCTATACATCAAATAGACATAATAAGAATCAGCTTTCATAGCGATTCTGCTAAATAGAATATGGTTGGGAGTTAGTGATAATGAGTTCTTATTAGTTTTTATTTCAATCAAATCTCCAGAGTATTCCTTCTCGATAACCTTACTAACTGTAGAGTCACAGACTTTCCCATGACCAGCTACAGATCGCAACTTCTGTCCAGGTTTAATTGTAGAAATATTGAAATCTCCACTTGGTGTCGATATCTTGGTATTTGGTGGTAGGCATTGGTCCACATCGCCCACAACACAGATATTTCTATGATCTTCAGCAAGAAGTGTGGCGATTTCGTATTGAACTTTATTTGTATCTTGATACTCATCTATATGAATATAATTCCAGACAGAACTATAATGCTTTTTAATTTCTGGATTAGACTTGAGTAATATAGCAGTCTTTAATAGCAAATCATCGAAATCAAGTGATTTCTCCTTCGATATAACTGCTTCGTATTTCTCCCAAACTTGTGTAACTAATTTCTGAAAGAAATCCTTAGAGTTATTTCTGTATGCATTCAAGGTTATTCCATCACCCTTCTGTCTGGATATGGTATTGAGAATAGTTCCAGGTTCGTATTGCTTGGTATCATAGCCCAATTCCTCCAATGCATCCTTAACTATTCTCTTGGAATCACCCCTGTCGAGAATGGTGAAATGTCGCGGCAATCCTAGTACTGCACTATTCTCCTTAATTATATGAACACCAAGAGCGTGGAATGTGCTTACAAAGGGTCTTTCGTTAAATGAAATGGGAATATTTAGGGTCTTGTCATGCTCAATAAGGTGAAATACCCTCTCCCTCATTTCCTTAGCAGCCTTGTTGGTAAATGTAATAGCTAGAATCTTAGATGGTTGTACTCCGGACTTGATGAGATTGAGTATTCTGTGAGTAATAGTTTTAGTCTTGCCAGCACCAGCTCCAGCCACTATCAATAGTGGACCATTAAGACATTCAACAGCCACTTTCTGTCTGATATTTAGAGATGAATGTGATTCTTGTAATGACATATGAACACTATAGCATGTGAAATTGTTTTCAATAAAAAAATAACTAAATTACGCAATATCCGCGAAGCCATTTCAATGTCATTTTTGACATAATTTACTATATATTGTACTAAATTATGTTTCCCCATAGCCTATTGACTTTAGCTTTGGGCTCGCGTAACCTAATTAGATACCCAATAGATTTAGGTATAAAAATGGCTTAATAAAGCCATTTACTGAACTTCTGACACTGACACACTGGTCTTAATTGGCCACACACTGATATTGCCGAACGACAATTTATGTTATGCAATATTTTCTAAATATAAACAAAAATAATTCATCTTTTTCAAGACTTCCGTTCAAGGAATTGCTTATTATTTCTATACTATCAATAACCTCAATTACATATCCAATAAATGCCCATGCAGGGGTATTTTCATTTTTTACTGATGCTACAACTGAGGTAGCAGATGCCAAGACAGTAGATCTTTCTTTAAATCAAAATTCTCAAAATATTCTAGTTCTACACGCTGCTGTTAATACAGATCCTAATCCTAATAAGAAGCTTAATGATGCTCCCCTTATGTCAGGTAATGTACTTGTAGCAGAGATAGGTCCATCAGGAACAGTTTCAGATATTGAGAAAGAGAATAAGAGCAATCAAATCAGTCTATATGTAGTAAGAGAGGGTGACACACTACTAGAAATAGCAAATATGTTCGATGTAACAGTTAACACTATTATTTGGGCCAATGATA
>CAZOGG010000113.1:0-2211 GCA_964579565.1 uncultured Candidatus Saccharibacteria bacterium
CCTTTTCTGGGTCAATAACTATAACTTCTGTATCAAACATCAATGTTCTCAATATTTCTAGTTTTGTGCAGTAAGATTTACCTGATCCTGCCTTGGCAAATGTTACGGAGTTGTAATTCTCTAATAGGAATCTATCGAATAGAACCAATGATGAATTGTGTCTGTTAATTCCATAAAGTATTCCTTTATCAGAAGTTAGGTCAAATGATACAAATGGGAAAAGACTAGATAAAGGAGATGAATTAAGCTTGGAATGAACCATTAATTCATCATCCCCTATCGGTAGCACACTCTTATAGCCACTTTCTTGTTGAAATAGAGCAGGCTTAAGATAAACTAGCTTTGATTCTAGAACAGACTTTATTTCTGATTCTAATTTATCTAGTTCTGATTCATTATCACCAAATATTGTTATATAAACTCCCACATCGAACAATTTCTCCTGTGCCTGCATTAGGTTATCTCTCAATGCTTCAAGGTCTTGATATGCTGTATCAAGCATAGGATCTCTAACCAGACCCTTATCCTCTCTTATAGATATCTGGCTTTGAACCTCAGCTACTTTCTTTCGGAATTGGCTAAGTATCTTGGCTGTGTCTATTGGATGAATAAAAATTGATATATTAAATATCTTATCCAAGTTAATTATCGGAGCGAACCAACTTTCCGAAAGAAATCTAGGATATGATATAACAAAGAAAGTTCTAGCAACCTTCTCACCGAGATTTATTTCCTTTGGACTTATCTTAAGTGCAGAAGGCGCAATAATATCCTTAAGTTCAAGAACACCAGCCTCATATATTTCCTGAGGCATCAGTGAAACTACAGGAGTTTCTTCTTTTTTACCAAATAGTTTTGAAAATATACTCATATTTATATGCTAATTTATTTGAATTGGCTTCTCTGTTTCACCGGGGTTAAATATTTTATAATACAATTCTACCACTTCTTCTGTTCCAAGTTCTGCTACTCTTATTCCACAGCGAACCAAGCCTTGTTCAACCACCCCCACTCTCTGCTCTAGCTGACTTCTATATTCTTCGAACTGCTCATTTGCTAGGATTTTGTTCTCACTGCTCTTTCTCATCATGGAACTTATAGGATTCTTGCTTGCTGTAAGTGCTGGTGGAGTATATGGAACAACAATAAAAAAGCTTTTGGTCATAATGCTTGAATTCTCTACGAATGTCTTGATGAATTCTACATATTCTCTTGTTTGAATTTTCATTAATTCAGCAACCTGCTCCTTGTATCTCTCCTCTAATAGAGCAATGTATGGCCTTATATCTAGTCTTTTGGACTGGACGAATATCTGAATTGAGAAATCAAGAGAGTTAAGGAAATTCTGGAATTGAGAAATAATAGCACTTTGTTCATCCGATGACTTAAGCGCGAAGTTAAGTGAAGATGCCAATACTAGAGATCTCATTGATCCATCTTTAAGCACAACAACACCGTCTCTAATTTCTTGTATAGGTACGAAATCTTGGGTTGTTTTGGTATTTTGTGCCATGTTTATTATTTTTGATTTTTATTGGTGTACATACTCTCCTTTATATCCAAGCTCCATGTAAGATCCTTGAGTTTGCTATCAGAAATCTTGGGAACCATAACTGAGGCGTATTGCTTGGCTTCCTGAGCAAAATTTTGTGGTGTTTTTTTGTCTTCCTTTTTCCATATGTATAGTTTGGAGGAAAAATTGTATTTGAACCACCACTCTACAACATCAATAAATGGGAATCTCTTGTATAACTTACCGAATGCAAGGGCTATAGAGAAAGACATTATCAATATAATTGGTACTATTGAGAACATTAGAGATGGCAGAAATCTAAATATCGCAAATGATATTCCTGCACCTCCAGCTAAATAAATGAACTGTCGTATTGTCAATTCACCAACCATCTTGTCCTCAACTTCAATAAATTGTGGAACTTGATATCTCATGCATTTATTATAGCATAAGGATTTTGCAACAAATTATATTTGTTCTCTGTATGGATCAGTTGTATATGATTTTGGAGCTTGATCGGGCTTTTTATCAACAACAACTTGCTTCTGCTCAACCTTCTGTACATTTACTTTTGGTGTTGTTAGTAAATGATCTACAAGGTTAACCTTACTTTCTTGAACTGGTTCTGCTGGTTTTGGTATTTGAGCATCTTCTATACTCTTGAGAATGTCTTCCCTATTAAGACCATTGTCTCTATA
>CAZOGG010000114.1:0-2203 GCA_964579565.1 uncultured Candidatus Saccharibacteria bacterium
AATTAATAATTGATACTACTCCTATATACAGTGCAATTGTTGCGCCTAGATGCAAAAAGAAATCCTTTGGTGTGGTTTTAATTTGATTCATAATACTATGAATTATACCACGGATTACAGCCTTACTTACTATTCTGTGCGCGCACTAGGATTCGGTCAGAGTTCTCGCCTGCTGGCTCGACTCCCGACCCGGCCTCACTCGCCTACGCTCGTTCCGGCTTTCGAATCCAAATGTCTTGCTTCGCAAGACTAGTACTAACTCAACACTTTGTGCGCGCACTAGGATTCGAACCTAGGACCCCACCAGTATCAGTGGTGTGCTCTACCAACTGAGCTATGCGCGCATATTTCCCCATTTATTGGTAAGGAAAATATAGCAGAAATGGGGTTAAAACACAATACTAGATTTTAGTATCTATTGACTTACACACTATAGTATGATATACATAGTATGGCTTCAGTCAACTAGAACACCAAAATATAAGACTATGTCGAGCGATAATTCAACTATGACAATGGAATTTTTCAGTGGAACTGCTGAATATTTGGTGAAACAAATCATTGAGTACTTTAACAAAAAACGGATCGCACCAGGACTGATTCAATCAGTCTCAATCACACCAGACCCATACATTGCTGGAGTAATTACCAGCGCGACGGTCACAATTCTTCACAGGGAGAACAGTACGCCTAATCAGAAGATCTCCCCCTGCACGCCTGTGGTGATCTTTGACGAGAATGTTGCGATATTTTGTAAGAAGGTTCAGGACACACACCATGGAACCAGTTTGAGGCCGTGGTTCCATGACCAGAACCGCAGTGCAAATGGTACACATATGCGGATCGATATCTTCGCAGTCTAGTCTCAGCTGATTCGTTCAGCCACACAGCGCCCGTCTTCCCACAAGGAAGCACGGGCGCTTTTAATTTTAGTAACTAATCAGAATTGTAAGTGCATCAAACAAGTTACCTGTAGCAAGCTTCTTGTAGACATCAATGAATGTAACTGGCTTTGATATATTGATCATTCCAACACTGTATCTCAATTGACCTGCATCGGTTACGCCATCTCCCCTATTTAACTTAACTGCTGTATCCATACTATATAGTCCTGCGTATATATTATAATTTCCCAAATCAATATTCTCTGGAATATCAACTTCTGAAGTAATCCAATTACTTGAATTTGCAGTCCATTTAGAAGAAGGAGCGGAAGGTGCTACATCTGCAAGGAACTTAATATTACCGGAAGAATCAACGAAGTGTACGAATACTCTTTTGTCGCCATCAGTTGGACCTCCGACGAAGTTTATACCGAATGTTATTGTCGATATCTTGTTTGATGTACTTACAGGTACTGATGGAATACTACCTACTGCAACTGGATTATATAATTTCCATTTGTTAATAGTGATCTTTGGTGTGTCAGTATTACCTATTAGTTCATTTTTTAATACTCTAATTTGACCTATTTCATATCTATTCTGACTATCAACAATTACACCACTACCTGATTTTAGGGTCAATCTATTATTACCATTATATAGTCCAACCATAACTTTATATAATCCAGGATTAGTATCAAGTGGAACTTGTATTGATCCACTAATGTTATTATATGATTCATTTGTCCATTTTTTCGTAGAAACACTAGGTCTTATATCACTAGAAAATTTAATTTCTCCATTTTGATCAATGAAATGAACGAACACATTATTATCCGACAATGAAGGACCACCCTTAAAATTTACATTAAATGCCATATCTGAACCTGCAGAAACTGACGGTGTACTATTCCATTTGTTAATAGTAATTAGTTCTTGCTTACTACTATCTGAACCTGTCGTTATTTCAACCCTACCAACTAGATTGGATGGCTGTACTTGGGACTGCAACATACTGATCTTTGTTCCACCCATAGGTATTGCAGATATAGAACAAAGTGGTGAAGAAATAGCTGTTACAACATGAATTTCATATTTTCCAGGTTTGGTATCATTAGGTATTTTAAATGAGACTGGTATAGATACATTACCCCTCCAAGTATCAGAATCTGGTATATTGGCAAATTTTTCTGTGAAATAGGTGGTTACATCACTCATACCAACACTAGTATTCTTCGACCAATCAGAATTTACAGGAACAAAAATAATAACAGGATTATGTTTTTTATTTCGTTGCAAAACAGTTGTGTGATTATTGC
>CAZOGG010000115.1:0-2198 GCA_964579565.1 uncultured Candidatus Saccharibacteria bacterium
CTGGTTTAAGGAAGACGAAAGCACCCACAGCAACAGGGCCTGCAATAGGTCCACGACCAACTTCGTCTATGCCGATTAGGTATTTAAATTCTTTTTTGTTTCTCATCTAATTCCTTGAAATTCTTACTTGTTACAATAGATTTCTTTAATTTCTTCTCCAACTGTTTCCTTGCCCCACCCGCTATCTCTCCTCCAGCTTTGGCATCCTCTTTTAATTTACTAACTCCTTTTGAATTCTCAGTTCTATGTATCTCTGTTGTAGAACGCTCTCCAAGCATGGTGAAAATAAGTTCGAAATCATCCATGTGATCCCTTAGGTTTTCTTTTTCTAGACCTTTTAATTGCTTATACTCAGCTGGAGTAACACCGAATGTGGCCTTTGAAATCTCTGAGGTCAGAATCTCATAATCCCTCTTTTCTTGTGCGCCCCTATTCTTCCATTCATCTGTTAATTCTTCGCGGATAACAATACCCCTCATTCGTTTCTCTATCCAATCATCAGAATATCCTTTTAGCTTATACAACATCCTTGTGCGCTTTGTTGCTAATTCTGGATTTTCTATTTCCTGTATTCTTTCATATCCGACCTTGGCCAACCACCTTTTGAATGGTTCAGCCTTTGGTGATGGTATTGATTGAATTATTCTAAATAGGTTTTCTGTACTTGCACAGTCAGTTTCATACTTTTTACCATCAGAAGATTCTAGTTTCAGTTGTTTACAAATTGTAAACAACTGGATTTTCTCTTCATTTTCTAGACGATTTTTCATTACACCCCAATAAACTCGTGGGTTTGGGGTATCAGTTAAAGCCCTTATAACATCCACCACTGAAAACCACCATTCATTCTCATGAAGTTTTCTTCTTATCTTATTTCCTTTAAATAAAGCGATCTGATTATATTCCATATTGTCTAAATTATCTCAGATACCCAAGTTAACACAAGCAGAAATCTTCATGACTTCTTAAGAATTTGGGGATAATTAGAAGCCTTGACTTAAAGTCAAAGATAGTATATCGTACTGTTTACATGACAAACATGAAATTCCAACTAAATAGAGGGGATGCACCAATTAATCAATTGGGCTATTACGCTGTGTTAAAAATATTTAAATAATTAATAAATTAATTTGAATACCGAAAACACCGCGCAGAGCGGTGTTTTTAGTTCTTTGCTGTGTTAGTTAGCTCTTAAACAATTCAACAAAAGAAAGTGAGGTAAAGATGAAAAAAATACAAAACCCGCTCCTCTACTTATTCAGTAAGGAATGGCAGTATTCGCCGAACAAGAAAAAGGTCGTGTGCTTCTGGACAATGTTTCTAATTGTCGAGTTAATGGAAACTTTTTTGTATCCACTAATTCTAGCAAGCATCATGAATATTATTCAAAAGGAAGGAATTAATCCAGATAATCTTGGAAGATTGTACTGGCTACTCAGTCTGATGTTTGTAACTGTCCTAGTGTTTTGGGGACTACATGGGCCAGCACGAGTGATGGAAAATGCAAATGCCTTCAAGATTCGTGCAGACTATCGTAAGTATCTACTTAAGGGTGTGATAACTCTCCCAATGGGATGGCACACAGATCATCATTCAGGAGATACGATAGATAAAATTGATAAGGGTACAAGATCAATATATGAATTCTCTGAAGAATCCTATGACATAATATATTCCATCACTAGACTAATAAGTAGCTACTGTATGCTCGTATACTTTAGTCATTCTGCTGCATATATTGTGATTATTATGATCACGATAAGTGTACTCATAACTATGCAGTTTGATAAGGTATTAATCAAACAATACGCAACACTGAATCAAAGTGAGAATAAAATAGTCGAAAGTATCTTTGACAGAATCAGCAATATCACAACTGTGATTACATTGCGTGTTGAGAAATTGGTTCTCGATATAATTTACAAAAAGATAGACGAACCATACGAACTATTTGTCCGCAATAATTGTCTAACTGAGACCAAATGGTTTCTTACAAGTCTCAGTTGTGTAATCATGACCGTCACAGTACTTGGAATGTACTTTTGGCAAATCAGTGCAAGTGGACAGGCAGTACTCATTGGTAACATATATCTACTGATGAGATACCTCGATCGCATAAGCGATCTATTCTTCAAGTTCACAAGCAAATATGGAGATATACTCAAGCAACGCTCCAGGATTGCAAATTCTGAACTGCT
>CAZOGG010000116.1:0-2168 GCA_964579565.1 uncultured Candidatus Saccharibacteria bacterium
TCGGTAGAACGCCATATAATGCTGATATGGTTAGAGCACAGATGAAGGCTACTTATGATTCTGGTCTTAATAGTTGGTTATTGTGGAATGCGTCCAATAAGTATACAGTTTCTGCTTTGGAGCCTGATCCTAGGCTTATAATTGAGCAATAATCCACAGGGCTTGCTTTTCATATAATTTTATGATAGGATATTTATCCGGATGGTGCACAACTTGCAAAGAGGATTGCAAGCCCCCAAATGCATCTAGTTCTAATGTTAGCAAGGATGGAGAGTATTATGTCAGGACACTCGATGAAGGTAGAGGCGACACTTCCACTGACACCAAGCGAGTTGGCAGCGAAAATTGTTCGCGCGGCGCAGTGTGTTGGCGGACCACGGTCGAATTACTACACATTGCGGGTTGAAACCCCTGCGGGTTGCAAGCTCATTACGGGAAATCCTTGTACTCTCAGTGCAAGGGTGATGAGTGTGATTAATCAGTTCGGGTTTGATACGATGTTGAATCAACCTCGGGTCTGAAACGTCACCACCCCCTGAAGACCCCCGTTGCGCGAGGACGCGACGGGGGCTTTCTTTATATAAATAGATAATGGATTTAATTTAAGTATTGTGCTAACTTAATTATGGATAATGTAATTGCTCCAGTAGAGGATTCTGGGGTATAAGTACATAGGTCTTACTTGAGTGAATCAGCTATGGTTACTTGCTTTGTCAATACTCCACTTGATGGTGAGAGGATAAAAGTATCGCATGCACTTGCTGAATTTATCAGAAGGACCGGAAGGTCCTTCAGTTCATTTAGTGAGTTTTCTGAGTTTGCCAGAAGTTCTGGCTACTCAAATCAATACAAACGGACTATTCGACCGCGTACTAGAGAATTAAGGAGGTGGTCGGCTATCTTTGCTTCCAAGATCAGAAAATAATACTTTCGTGGTGTATTTCTTCGAAGACCCCCGCAGCGTTGAGGAACGCGGCGGGGGCTTTCTCTTTTATATTTTTTAATGTTAAAATTAAACCATAAAGAACCTATATATGAACGAAGAAAGGATTACATATTTTGCACAGACTGATGCTAGAAATACTAAGGTTAACTTTGGCATAAAGGCAAAGGACAGAACAAAGCATGTCTATGTAATAGGAAAGACAGGTATGGGAAAGTCTACCCTACTTGAGAATATGGCTGTGCAGGATATTAAGAATGGAGAAGGTCTAGCATTCATAGATCCTCACGGTAAGACAGCCGAGCTATTATTGGAATATGTTCCCGAACACAGAATCAAGGATGTCGTGTATTTCGCACCTTTCGATGTTGATTATCCTATTTCATTTAATGTATTGGAAAGTGTAGATCCAGACAAGAGACATCTAGTTGTTTCTGGTTTGATGAGTACATTCAAGAAAATCTGGCAAGACGCATGGTCAGCTAGAATGGAGTATATTCTTACAAATACACTTCTGGCATTACTCGAATATCCTGATGCTACATTGCTAGGTGTTAATAGAATGCTTTCAGATAAGGTATTTAGGAATCAGGTTATTGCATGTGTTACAGATCCATCCGTAAAGACATTTTGGACTCAAGAGTTTGCTAATTATACTGAGAGAATGGCAGCAGAAGCAGTTCCTGCTATTCAGAATAAGATAGGTCAATTCACCGCGAATGCTCTTATAAGAAATATGATTGGCCAACCTCAATCATCATTCAATATTCGAGAGATGATGGATAAGGGTAAGATATTCATAATCAACTTATCAAAGGGAAGAATTGGTGAATCAAATGCCAATCTTCTAGGTGGAATGTTAATTACAAAAATATATTTAGCTGCACTTTCCAGAGCAGATACTCCAGATAGAGTGTTGAAGACTTTACCAAATTTCTATCTATTCGTAGACGAGTTTCAGTCTTTTGCTAATGAAAGTTTCGCTGATATATTGTCCGAAGCAAGAAAGTATAAATTAAATTTAACAATCGCTCATCAGTATATTGAACAGATGGAAGAAGAGGTTAGAGCTGCTGTATTCGGTAACGTCGGTACTATGATTGTATTCCGTGTTGGAGCATATGATGCCGAGGTACTAGAGAAGGAATTCTCGCCAGTGTTTACAGCTGAGGATATTGTTAATCTTGGTATATTCCAAATATATTTGAAATTGATGATCGATGGT
>CAZOGG010000117.1:0-2135 GCA_964579565.1 uncultured Candidatus Saccharibacteria bacterium
TCTGAATCTCTTGCACTTGCTCTTGCTGTAGATAGCGATGCTAACACGACACTTGATAACAAACCGATAATTGAAATTACAACCAATAGTTCTATTAATGTAAAACCTTTATCTAGTCCTTTATATTTCATGAAAATATTATAGCATAATAAGAAAATAGAGAAACGTCGCGCTGTGAACGCGACGTTTTCGCATGGTGTTCATTTTCCATTACTCCGATATTCCCAAATCCTTCGAAGTAATTGTTTCACTACCATTGCTCAACAATAGAGCAAGGTTATTTCGTGTAGGAAATTCAGTGGCATTCCATCTTTTAAGAAATGCTTTACCCTTAAAGTTAAAGTAAAGGCTTAATTCATTCAATGGTACTCCTACGTGTTTCCTTCTAGCAATTGCGATGAGCTTTTGAGAAGATATTCTCATTTTTTAGACCCTCCAAAGCCTTATTATACATTAACGACTTATAAAGTAAACTTATTCTGTGCGCGTGCTAGGATTCGAACCTAGGACCCTCGAGGTATAAGCTCGATGCTCTAACCAACTGAGCTACACGCGCATTAATTATCTACTTTTAATACATTACCAATAAATTTGATTCCCATCAAGATATAACTAATCAATTTAGTGTCGTATAATATTACATTACATGTACCGTGTTTAAAGTTGCTTATGTATGAAATATCAGAAATATTTGAATTTTTAATATATGGTTTTAGAAAGTTATCTTTTTTAACCTGAAGTTTCCTGGACCAGAATGAAATTTCTTTATTTATATCCATGTCTTTATATAGGTGTAATTTAACTCTTATATTCCTCTTTTCAATCTTCAGTAGATCTAGCCATTTAATATAAACTTGAATCAAATTAAAATCAGTATTTGTAAAAGTTGCAGCATTAGGATTTGTTTTACCACCCTCAGCCCAATAGATAAAGAAACCAGCTACAAACAATTCCCTCTCAGATATGTTTCCAATATCACTCTTAATAACATTAAATATATCAGAGAACCTATCTTCCCTTTTCTTATTCATTGTATTAATATATTTCTCAATTCTCTGTGAACTCTTACTTGTAAGCTCCTTAATTCTATCTTTTGAAAGTGGGTAATCTTTAAGCCAACTACTTAATGTACTTTTACCTACTCCAAGTTCTTCTTTTATTTTATTATAACTATAGCCCTTCTTTCTTAATGAGATTGCCTTTTTCTTATCTTCATATCTAGCCATATTCTGTTACAGGTTTTAAATAGAATGTTCAATATCTAATTTCTTCTTGGGTTGAATACCATGAGCTATAATTATACTCTCATATTCTTCTCTTTCAATTGTTTCAACGTCAATCAATCTCTTAGCTATAGCATCTAAAGCTGACTTGTGAGTTGTGACTATTTCATGAGCCTTCTTGTAACCTTCATCCATAATTCTTGCAACTTCAGAATCAATATCTGCACTTATCTTCTCTGAATATGTATTATCTTCTACACCCTTACCGAACATAGCTCTTCCTCCAGAACTTTCTAATGCCAGTACCCCAATCTTCTCTGACATTCCGTACTTAGTAACCATATCGCGCGCAAGAGCTGTTGATACTTGAAGGTCATTCGATGGTCCTGTTGTAACATCATTGAACATTAATTTCTCAACTACATAACCTCCAAGTGAAACTGCAATATCATCTAGGAATTCTTTCTTGCTTTGCATTTTGCGATCTTCAAGAGGTAGATGAAGTGTATAGCCAGCTGCTCGTCCACGTGAGATTATAGAAATCTTGTGAACTGGATCGGCGAAAGGTAGAACTGATGCAACAAGTGCATGTCCTGCTTCGTGATATGCTGTGATTTCCTTTTCTTTCTTTGAAAGCAGGTGACTCTTTCTCTCTGGACCCAGCATAACTTTCTCAATAGCTCTTATAAGATCATATTGTGATACTTTATTTCTATTCTCTCGCGCTGCAAGTATCGCACCTTCGTTCATAAGTGAATACAAGTCAGCACCCGAGAATCCAGGAGTTCTCTCTGCAATAACACGAAGTACTACATCTTCAGCGAAAGGCTTCTTTATAGAATGAATCTTCAATATTTCCTCTCTGTCATTCCTGTCAGGTAAATCAATAGTTACTCTTCTGTCGAATCTTCC
>CAZOGG010000118.1:0-2100 GCA_964579565.1 uncultured Candidatus Saccharibacteria bacterium
TTTAGTGGTAGAATGCGTCCTTGCCAAGGACGAGACGGGAGTTCGATTCTCCCTACCCGCACAAAATTCTTAAAGTACAGTCTTTTAAATAAGGGTCATTTGTCCACTATTATTCACAAATACCCTCAAAACTGTGGATAACTCTGTGGATTATGTTTATGAGACAGCCTTTATATGGCTTATAATCGTGTCTTTTGTCCTTTGTTATTAACAGCTAATAAAATTCAAAAACTATGAATAATAGGGAAAAGGGGGATATTGGAGAGGAGATCGCTTGCTACTATTTGAAGAAAAAGGGTTATTTGATACAAGAGAGAAACTATCAGAAGAAATGGGGAGAAATAGATATTATTGCAGTTAAGGATAACATTTTACATTTCATCGAGGTAAAGTCGGTTTATATTAATGGAAATGCCAATAAATACAGACCTGAAGAGAATGTCCATGAATTAAAGCTAAAGAAGCTAAGAAGGGTAATTCAGACATTTATGAATGAGAATAGATATAATAATGACTTTCTGTTCAAATTCCATGTTCTAACAGTAAAAATGGATAATATAAATAATAAATACTATGTAAAAATGCTAGAAAACATCATTCTATAGAGTTTTTTGGCATGCTGTGTTAGTATGATTGAATATCGGAGCGTGGTGTAACGGCTAACATGCTTCTTTTGGGAAGAAGTGACTCCGGGTTCGAATCCCGGCGCTCCGACAAGATATGAAGAAAATATTAAATTTTTTTGACAAATTTGAGGATCATGTAAGAGGTAATTTAAGTAGATATCCTATTCTATATACAATAATAGGCAGTGTGGCTATCATATTATTCTGGAGAGGTGTATGGCATACTGCTGATATTCTTCAGGCAAGGGGAGGTATTCTCGGATTTATATTCTATGAGCCAGTAAATATGATAATTGTTGTTATGGTTTTACTTGCTACAGGATTATTCGTTTCTTATTTCATTGGAGATACAATCCTTATTTCAGGCCTTAAACAACAGAAGAAGACAACAGAGAAGACTGAGAAGGAGATTAAGGAGGAGGAAGGGAAGTTGGATGACTTAAGAGACTCAATAAGAGAGCTTAAGAATGAGGTTGAGGAGATAATAGAAGTAATAGAAAAAGTGGAAAAAAAATAGATTTCCTGTTAGTATAGATTTTGTTGAAATAAGAAGATGTTTGCGGGATTAGTTTAGTGGTAAAACTACAGTTTTCCAAACTGTTGTCGGGAGTTCGATTCCCCCATCCCGCACCAAAATGCACATAGAATTTAACAAAGTGACTTGGTATTCGAAATTAGGCGCTTTGATATTGTTCATATTAGTAATTCCAGCATTAACATTCTATATAGGTAGGAAATACGAAGAAGTTAAGATAGTGAATAGTTCGATTACTACAATTGAAAATAATAAAGTCACAACAGTTGATTATTTAAGTTCAACTTATGATATTGATGATGAAAGTATTACACTAAAAAACGGTAAGACAGACAACGAGTCAATTTTTGGCAAGCCAACTATTGCAGATCTTAATATTGATAGAAAGGATGATGCAGTATTCTTTTTAATGCAGGAAAGTAAGGGAACTGGTGTGTTCTTCTATGTTGTTACATCAATAAGTAATAACGGTGTATTTGTTGGTGATAGAATATCACCTCAGAATATAAATGTAGATAAGGATGGTCTAATCAAGGTTAATTATGTTACAAGAAGGGAAGACGAACCGTTCACAGCAGAGCCATCACTAGGAGTTACAAAGTATTTGAGAGTAATAAATGGCGATTTGGTAGAGGTTAAGCCATTGATTGAGCAGGAGTAGCTGGTTTTATAATAAAATCCTTACCCAATTTAATTTTAAGTTTTGAAGCTTTTAACTTATCTCTCGTTATTTTAATTTTACTTTTTATTCTCCTTTCGAGGAATTTTTGTAATGATTTAATAGTATCTTCATTCAAAATTGTTGTTTTGCTATAGAGATCATTGATTTCATCAGATATCTTAGTATCAAAGTAGACTTCGGTTATATAGTCACCAATTACAGTCAAATAATAATTTATACTATAAAATAAAATTCTATCATTGTACTGCGTATTTTTA
>CAZOGG010000119.1:0-2081 GCA_964579565.1 uncultured Candidatus Saccharibacteria bacterium
CATTTCTAAATATAGTTAGTCCCTCTGGTATGTCTATACTACGCAGATCTCCACAAACAAAATTACCATTTGGCATTAAATTTTTAACCTCCTTTATTTCCTCTTCATCTTTATCAATACCAAAAACATTGTAGCCATTCTTATAAAAATCAATTAAGACTCTCCCATCGCCACAACCACAGTCAACAATCAGAGTGCTCTTATTTGGTAAAATTCCAAGAAATTCAAGTTGTTTATATAAATTCATAGCACTAATATATCACAAAAAAGCGACTTGTATTTCTACAAGCCGCTTTGTGTCACTCAGAATGTCTCTGATCATTCCGACTGATTAATACCGCACCAACAATCAACACTACCGAAGAAACCATCCAAGAAACATGAATCCCGAAATACTGAGCAACCACACCACTTACCCCAAGTCCAATTGCACCACCGATATGTGGAGCGATTGAACAGAAGGATGAGATAGTAGCACGCTCACTAGATGGAATTCGTTTCTGTAGATAGCTATCCATGAGTGGACTCCAGAATCCCCTTGGGATTTCGTGAAGAACGAACAAGATAACTATGAATGGCAAATCCTTGAATAAGGCTACTGTCAGCATAATTATACCCGCCAGGATTTGTGAATTTAGAATGATATTCTTCTCGATACCTTGATTACGGAATCGAGATGAAATGTAGGCACCGAATGCCAACATTGTCATCATTGCTACAAACACATAACCCAAATGCTGTTCTTTTATACCGTGATCTTTGAAAAACGGTTGCCAATACATATTGAATGGCTGAACAGCGAAGATCTGAATGCATGTGACAATAAGTACGAATCTTACTGCCTTGTTTGTAGTTCCATATCGGATACTTGATACAGCAACCTCTTTCATGGATGACAGACCTCGTCTCCATGAGAATTGAGTTCGCTTGAAGTAAGCCTCTTTCATTGTGAACTGAGCTAGCAATGCGGTAATACCCATTACAATACTTCCAAGGAACCAAGGTGCTGAGGGATTATTGACTGCTAGGTATGATCCTAGAACAGCACCAATCCCACCACCAACTTGTCGAATGAATCCTTCACGACCGAAGATATGATGATATTCACCTTCATATCCATGATGTTTAAGACTATCAACAAGCCATGCTTGGAATGCTCCGCTTCTGAATGTCATCGCTATTCCACAGATAACCTCAGCGACAACGAATCCGAAGAATGTATGTGAACATCCGTACACAAACATACTAAGACACATCAAGACACAAGCAAGCACGAATGACTTCTTTCTTCCGAATATATCAGCGAATGCCCCTGTCGGGATTTCGCAGATAAACAAGGTGAGAAAGAAAGACATGTTCACAAGATTCACATCGAGCAAACTCAATCCATTCTTGATAAGGAATGTGACGTAGATTGCTGAAATGACTTGCGTTCCGCCTGCATTGAATAGGCAGGACAGAATATAATACTGACTTATGATTCTCTTTTGCACTGATTACTCCTTTCTTGTTGTTGTTTAAAGAACAATTTCTCTGGACGAGGGATAGAAAAATCCCGACTTTCGTCCAGTCGGGATTTTTCTACATTTTTGAATTAGAATTTATTTCAAAATCATATTAGAAACATCACGGCTAGACATAAGCATATTAGGGGTTGCGGACACGAGAATATACCCGCAGAAATTCCCCTGCTTCATAAAATGTATATTTGTGATGTTTATATTATGATTATTCATAACACAAATATCATATCTCATGTCTAGAGGCATGTCAATCTCTTATTAGGATAATAATATAAAATACTCTATTTAATCGAATCCTGGCTAACCACATATACAAACGAGCATGTTTTTGAGAGTTTATTAACTACATTTAATAATCTAGATTCTTCACAAAAAGCATATATACTTCCACCACTAGATCTTAATCCAATATTTTTTGCTGCATATGCACCCTCTGCCAAGGCAATACTTATCATTGATGAATAATCATCGTTAGTAATTCCAAGATCATTACATACCGAATTAAAAAGCTCACCTACGACTTTAGAAAGTGAAGCTTTATCATCGCAATAAAGCGAA
>CAZOGG010000120.1:0-2064 GCA_964579565.1 uncultured Candidatus Saccharibacteria bacterium
TTTTGTTCTTTCTTTCCTTGTTCTTTGTTCACCCCCAAGCCACCAATTCCGGTGGCTTTTCTATTTATTATAAATGCATAAAATATTTAATTAATATATAATTAAGAAATGAAAAATAGCAAAATACTTATATTTACATTTATATTAATTTTATTAGCAATTGGTTATATTGTTTCAATTAATGCAGATAAACCCAAGGTTAATAATTTACCCGGCGATAATAACTCACAAGGTAAATTAAATATCGATGTCGTTTGTACAAGTGCTTTGACTTATATGACATTCGAAAATGGTGAAGCGGCAGACAAATTCGTTTCTGAATGTAAGGAAGGCAAGCATCCAGATGTTATAGAAAGATACAAGCAGGATATGAATCTAGGTGATGGTGCGACAATCTAAATTATTAAATATTATGATCAATGACCCGCTACATGAAGTAGAACAATTAACCATGAAGGTAAATAACCTTATGGAGAAGAGGGCTAAAAATGTATTTGGTAAGTATCCTCTCACATTTTCATTTCTAGTTCTATTTGGTGTTATGTCAGTTTTGCATGGTTTCGATGATATTATTTTCAAAATACCACTATTAAATGAACATCCAATTATAATTTTTGCTTTGGGAATTTTAATCCTAATTTTTACAGGAACACTATATAAACGACTAGACAAAAGGATTGATTAGTAGAAATTAATCTCAAACGGATACATCCCCATTCCACATGAACCTCTGAATCTACCTGATTCCTGAATACCAATATCTATATCTGTTGAACCAGTATTAGGAAGCATTTTTGAAATTTTCATGCTTGGAATTCTAATGGATGCAGAACAGTCGAATGTGTTTTTGGTATTAAACCTAATTATTGTTGGTACTCCCGCCTTAGCTTGACTAACTCTAGGTAAATAGCCTCCCCTCGCATCTATATCTATGATTTGTTTGCCATCTACCATACTTACATTATCAACATTAATATTCTCATTAACAGATGAGCTATTTCTATTTACAAGATAGAATGATCCAGTAATGAAGACAATGGCAATTAGAATTGAAATAATAGTCGATTTCATATTTATATTATACTAGAAATTAAACATCGGCGGTATTAGACCAATTACCACCAAACTATTGATAAGATTGAATAAAGCAAACATAATAACTATTAGTCCAGCAGTTTTGAAGAATACACCAGATCTTGAGCTATTCTTAATACTGAATGAGCTAAAACTAATTAGTGCAAGAACAGGTAATGTGCCAAGTGCGAAAGCAAGCATAGTTAGTCCACCATTTATAAATGAACCAGTAGATAGAGTGTACAATTGCATTGATTGTGTGAACCCACATGGTAAGAAGAATGTGGCAACACCGACCAATATAGGAGTCAATGTGTGATTAAATTTCATTACACCATGAGCATGCTTTGCAATAAATTTCGGCATTGAAGGCTGTAGTCTTTTAGCCCAGTGAAATGTATCGAGAAGATTAATACCAAGAATTAACATAACTATTCCAATTATAATACCGATAATGAAAGTAGCTGTGGTATTGAGTGTAAACGCAGATCCAATGGCGCCTATAATTCCACCGAGTATAAAGAAAGATACAATTCTACCGAGATGAAACATAAGTTGAGGCTTTATTCTATCCCCTTCCTTTGCGAAAGTTGCCGACATAGATAGAACCAATCCTCCAACAACTGCCATACAGGTTGATAACGAAGCAATGATACCGATCACAAATGCAGTACCGTATGTTACATTACCAGCACCAACAAGATTTACAATTCCCATTTTCTGTAATGCAACAAAGAGTATAGCGAAACCTAGTGCGATAGGTAATGCAATCTTGAAATCTCCCCATTTAGCATTATGCAACTCTTTCTCAACAGAGACAGTATATCCATGAGACTTTAGTGGAATAGTAAGTTCTTCTGCTATTTGATCTATTGTCTTATTTCCAAAGTCTCCTGTTACTTCTACTGAGTGATTATTTAGGCTTGATTTAACCTCAGCAACATTTGGTAGATCACCAATTTCACTTTCTATCATAAGTACACAAGCATT
>CAZOGG010000121.1:0-2022 GCA_964579565.1 uncultured Candidatus Saccharibacteria bacterium
AGGAATTGGCTCACCCCAATATCTCTGTCTAGAGAACACCCAGTCTCTTAATTTAAATTTTGTAACCCATTCGCCTCCTACTGATTCTGTCATCTTTTTCTTAATTTCAACTGAATCTGATTCTTCGATTTTCCTTATTTCCAAATTATATTTCTTTGCGAATTCAGAATCTCTTTCATCATGTGCAGGAACTGCCATTACCGCTCCGGTTCCGTAATCAGCAAGAACATAATCAGCAATCCACAATGGAACTTCTTCATTATTAATTGGATTAATTACTTTAACTCCCTTAATTTCTACACCTGTCTTATCAGACTTTGCATCTGTTCTTTCAATTTCTGTTTTGTTCTTTACATCAGATATGTATTTCTCTATTTCAGACTTATTAGAAGATAGGGAAATTAAACTCGCTATATTTGCATATTCAGGGGCAATAACCGCATATGTAACTCCATATAGTGTATCTGGTCGAGTTGTGTATACCTTGATTTTAATTTCACTATTCTTAACCTTGAAATCAATCAGCGCCCCCTCACTCTTACCTATCCAATTTCTCTGTTGAGTCTTAATCTTCTCAAGGAAATCCGTTTCATCTAGATCCTTATCAAGCCTGTCTGCATACTTTGTAATTGCAAGCATCCATTGCTCCTTCTCCTTCTGCTCAACGGCAGTACCACATCTCTCACAACAACCATTTATCACCTCTTCATTTGCAAGTCCTATAAGATCCTTAGGACACCAATTAATTGTCATCTTTTTCTTGTATGCTAGTCCTTTTTTGAAAAATTGTAAGAAAATCCACTGAGTCCACTTGTAGTATTTGGGATCTGTAGTATTCACCTCTCTAGTCCAGTCAAATGAGAATCCCAATGACTTAAGTTGCCTTCGGAAAGTATCTGTATTCTTCTTTGTAACTACTGATGGCTGTATTCCTGTCTTGATAGCATAATTCTCTGTTGGAAGTCCGAATGCATCCCAACCTATTGGATACAATACACTATAGCCTTCTCGTCTTCTTTTGCGAGAAATTATATCCATTGCTGTATTACTTCTTATATGACCTACATGTAGTCCATCTCCTGATGGGTATGGAAACTCTATGAGTGCATAGAATTTCTTCTTTTTATTATCTTCCTTAGCTTTGTTGGGCTTTTTGCTTTCCCATACTTTCTGCCACTTCTTCTCTATTTTTGTATGATCATATTGCTTCATAAGTGAATAATATCATACAACATTATTGGGATTTTTGAAATACTTGGCTTTTTTCTTTTTTAAATAGCTCATTATTTCTTTATTGAAATTCTGAGCGAAGCTATCTATATCTTTTATTTTCTTTTGTTTTATTGTTAGAAATCTTTCAAAATCAATATTTCTTTTAATCCAGTGATTTTCTTCAGATAAAATTACTACAAGAATTGGCTCTAATTTCTCGATTATATAAACAAATTTTGACTCCTGATCTTTTTTATTTTCATAATTTTCTAAATCTCTCCATATTGATTTTAAATTTGGAAATTTCTTCTTTAATTTCATGAATGAATTATGTTCTGCCTTAGCCTTATCTTCATGTTTTACATTTGCATAAATTGATACATCACCCGCATACACTTCAACTAAATCATGTATTAGTGCATATTTTACTATCTTATTTGAATCCAATTTTAATTTATACTCATCAGCAATCATCCAACACAACATTGCTACTCTGAATGAATGCTCTACATCATTATCTGGATCGTGCTTGGAGTGAATAGAGTGCAGATCTCTGTAAATTAGATTAAAGTCCTTAAGTAGCTTTTGAAATGAGAGAATCTTCTTAAAATATTTCATGTTGTAGTTATAGCATAAATAGAAAAGAACGCTAGCAATTGCTCGCCAGCGTTCTGTGTTTGGGAAACTTCTAGGCGTTTCCTCTAGCCTCGAGCGTCACCGTCGTCGTTGTAGGGACGGTAGGTCTCCTGATTCTCAGGTGACTCACCCCAAGTATTTACCTTGGGGTAGATCCAGTACTCACCTGCCTCG
>CAZOGG010000122.1:0-2017 GCA_964579565.1 uncultured Candidatus Saccharibacteria bacterium
ATACGTGGTGGACGGCGCCAAACTTCCGATTGCTTGATTAAATGACCCAAGATTAAATGTTCCAGTCGAAGAAGCAACCGATCCATATGAAGTGGTTAATCCATACTGGAAACCTCGATCAGTTGTAGAGGCTACACCTCCGTCAGTCAAGATAGTACCGTTTAAAGTCGCGTTGGTTGCAGTGACCGATGATGCTGCTTGAACTGAAACAGTAGGAGATGCTCCTTGATTATATAAATCAAGAGCATCTTGGGTAGTAAGAGCTCGATTATATACACGAACATCGTCGAGTGAACCAGCAAAATATGCACTACCACCTATACTTCCACCAATTCTAAAGCCAACCACAGTATATGATGCTGGATTAACAGTACCAGTCATCTCAACTCCATCCAAATACGCAGTAAGTGCTGCTCCATCGTACATCATAATAAGATGATGCCAGTCAGTATCAGATGTGATACTTGTACTTTTTTTTGCAAAATATGAGCTTCCATCAAATATACCCACTGCTATTCTATCTGTACCAAGATATCTTGACATACCAACAGCATCACTTGCACTGAGAGTATGTGACAGCATATTTCCAGCTTCTGGGATACTGGCATCCTTAAACCATAAGGAAATACTGAATACTCCATTTTTACTAACATTTGCAATAGTACTAAGATTTATATAGTCATTTGCCCCATCAAAATTAAGTGCTTGATTAAGTTGGCCTGTAACAGTACTTGTTGCAGAATATACATTTGTAATGGTTCCTGTATTCCCACTTCCAGATATGTCAGCAGTTGTACTTGCGGCCCAATTTGTATTTGCACTATCCAAGGTCCAACGTCCAACTAACCCCGATGAAATATCTGCATTTGCAATGTCTGGCTTGATCACCAAAGAGAAAGTCAGAGAAAGTAGGAATATTGCAGAAAAAACAAAGAATTCTTGTATATAATTAATACGCTTTTTAAAATCGCTAGCCATTTGTATACTTTTATAACTATATTATACAGTATTTCTCCCCCCCCTATAAATATCAGAATGTGGATATAATTATTCTATATTAATAATTAGGACGCTGATGACCCCAATTTCTCGGTGAGGATTAGGCTGGAGGAGTAGTTAATGTGACTTGATTTTTTTATTAAAGTTGTGCTATATTTATAAGGTCCTTAGAAAAAGTCGCGCTTCGCGGCTTTTTCCTTTTATTGGCTAATTAATCTGAAATTTAAGATTATCTATTTCAATAAATCTTACAGGTGAACCACTAGCTTGTGTAAGTTTACGTAGTTTTGTAGATAATCTAGAAGTAGAATATCTTGGACCTTTTGGTACCATTTTTGCACTTGAAACTATTGTAACTTTTGCACCCTTTGCAACAATTTTTTCAATTAGAAACTCAAAATCCCCATCTCCAGAAAAAAGAAAGATTTCTGTATCAATACCAGCATTATCAAGCACGTCTGCAGTAAGTTCAACATCACAATTGCATTTCCACGAATGACCCATATCTATTCTTTGTGGAATCTCAATACTACACTTAGAACAATTTACAACAATAATCTTATCTTCGTTTTTATATGTATGGTAGTATTTTGGTCTAACAATAGCTCCGTGCTCAGTTAGCTTTGTAAACATTTCTCCTCGTACACCATCACCATGTTGGATGCCTGGATAGAAAAACACTTTATCACATTCCCATTTATCTGTAAGATATTTAAACAGTTTTTCATGATTAATAGCAAATTTCAACACCTTAAGTGTTGTTGTTTCGGTATTTTGTACATCAATAAAAGCAAATCTTTTAATCTCCTTTTCTTTCATTAATTAATTCTACCAAGCCAAATATCCCTGTGAAGTTCCGGACAGCTAAAATTTATGCTGTAGAAATTATTATTTACATAAATACTCAAATCTAGAAATTTCATTCCCCTCCACTACAACCTTCTCTACAAACATAGACAACGGCGGTATCCATAATTGATCCTTATCAAATTTATCTGATTCATAAAGTGCTTTATAC
>CAZOGG010000123.1:0-1999 GCA_964579565.1 uncultured Candidatus Saccharibacteria bacterium
GATAATATGAATGAAAGAGTTATCAATGGTTTGGCTGTTGATTTAACCAAGCCGTCAGCAGACACAACTGCTAATGAATCAAAAGGCAATCTGATCCCTAATGGTAGTTTTGAAACTGGAATTGATTCCAATTGGGGATTCTACTCTGGAAAGAAAGTTGATCTAAAGTCTCAGTGGGATACTTCTGTTGCATATGACGGTAGGGCAAGTCTCAGAATACCACTTGATAACAATACTGGATGGCCACAATTTGCCACAAGAATATATAATCTCAAACCAAACAAGAAGTACACTTTCTCATTTTGGGCTAAGACAAATCCAGGTAAGACAATCAAGAACGGATTGATCGATATTAAGATGTTGAATTCCTATACACCACCAAAGACTGCCCAGTTTCTAATCGAAACTAACGGGGCTATTGTAACTGCGAACTCATCAGACTTTCTATGGGTAGACGCAGTTCAATTGGAGGAAGGTGATGGTACTAATGTATATATGCCCAATAACAATATTGAGGTAATGGTAAATACCAGTGTCCCAGGAGGAGTATTCTACAATACTCAATCTGTTACGGGTCAAATTACAATACATAATGCAGGCACAACAACTCAATCAGGGTTATTGAAGTATGAGGTATATGATTATCTAAATACTAGAGTCAAAGATGGCAGTATGAATATTAATTCCATGGCAGCAAAAGCATATCAGTCATACTCTATTGACCTATCGACAGGTAGAAATGGTGTCTTTAGAATTGTATATTGGATTGATGGTGCAAATGGTAGTGATAAGGAGCTTGTCTACTCAGTGGTACCACAGCCAGCTGTATCTGGAGCTAATATAAATTCGTCTGTTGGTATACACGCGTACAATCTTGATTTTCAGATGAATGTTCTAAAAAGACTAGGTATTAAATGGACAAGAATATTTAGTCCTGAAGCAGCATTTAGATGGAATCTTGCTGAACCAACTGAAGGTAATTTCGTATGGTTTGATGATAAGGTTTTGACTGCCGTCAATAACGGTTTCAATATTCTTGGCACATTGTCTGGATCACCAGTGTATGGTAATGGCGGTACAACTATGATAACTAGGTATGGACCAACATGGGCAATGGATAGTAATGGTTTGCCGAATTTAACCAAATGGGAGAAATATGTTAGAACTGTTGTAACTCACTATAAGCCCTACGTTAAACATTGGGAAATATGGAATGAGCCTAATCAACAAAAACTCGCATTTCCATTATTTAGCGAGTCCTTCTATGCTGAACTACTCAAGAGAACAGTTGCGGTGATTGAATCAGTTGATCCTGATGCTAAAATCGTTGCTATGGGTGGTACGGATGCTGGTTATATGAAGAATGTAATCGCAATACTTGAAGCATCTGAAGCTGGTTGGGTTAAGAATCATATTGATATTGTATCTGGACACGCATATCCTGATGGACATCCACCATCTAGCTACAATACACCTCCTATGAGTAGCTTGGGTCTAGAAGTGTGGAATACAGAAGCTGGTACGTGGGATTTAGGATTCTATCAAGGAGACACTGCAAATTTTGCACCTTGGGGCTTCAGTACAAATATTTCCGAAAGATTCTCAAAGGGTATGCTAACTAAACCAGAGGAAATTGTTAGGAATTTCGTGGAATCAATTGGTAGCGGTATGTCTAAGTATTTCTACTATGATTCAAGAATATTCAGCTCTCTAGATTCATTCGATACACACCCAACTATAGTGGAGTATGACGGTACTATAAGACCAAAGGGTATAGCATATGCTATTTCAGCTAGCTTTATAGATGGTTCAAAGGGTTTAGGTGATTTGAAATTGAATAATTCTGTATTGGCGTATCTCTTTGATAAGTCATCATCACCAATTTTGGTACTTTGGACAAAAGATAAATTGAACAGACAATTAAGAACATCATTAAGTAGTAGTCAATACACAGTTTATGATTTGATGGGTAATGTAAAATCATCCGCATCTGGTTTAA
>CAZOGG010000124.1:0-1964 GCA_964579565.1 uncultured Candidatus Saccharibacteria bacterium
AAAGATGCTATAATAGTGGGCAGAAAACAGTTCAAAAACAATTAACAAGAAAGGCCGAATTTATGCACTTCGGTGGTATAAAGAAGATTGATCGCGTTTGGTCGGTTATAATGAACTTTTCCTATCAAGGTCAGTTCTTGCTGGTTACCTCAAGCAATGAGGCGTATCAAGGTTTACTCAGAGCAATTAGGATCCCGAATCCTAATGAAAAGTTTTTTGAGCTTGAGTTTTATTGGCTCTGCAAACAATTCAATGCTCCAAAATTACCTTGGCAACAACGTAGGTGGATAAAACACACGCCATGTATTATCGACATGAATCAATACAATACTTCAAATACTTGGCAAATACGATACACGCATGTATATACTCAACGTCCTAGGTTGGTTGATAAACCACAAAAACCCAAGAGGTTAGGAAGAGTGAAGGGTTATACCATACAAGGAGAACCATTCTGGCTTCTACATAGGGATGATCCATCTCGTATTGTTGAGGATGATGGAAATTTAGTTAGTCAAAATGAGGATCATCCAGTTAACGATCTTATTTGTTCGTAAATCATTTATTCTTAATATTGTTTGTTCTCGATAAATCCGTTCCCGTAAGATCACGGATTTATTCTATTCCACACCTAGATATTGCTCATATATAAGGTTATAATTGTAGAGCTTAAAAATATAAAATAAAATTATGTCAAAAAGACAATGGTTATGCATTATGGGTGTATGGGTGATGATATTTCTTTTCCTCGGATTTCCTATAGGATGGCATAGAATAATTTTAATTGTTACGGGATTGATTATAATTGCGATTGCATATAATCTTCCACAAGAACATTCTGATACTGTTACTGATTCTAACTCATCATTTACCGATAGTAATAAAAAGGTTAATTGATAAATGATGAAACACTACGCGCTATTTTCAATATTAATTTTAATGATTGGAGTAGTTGTTGCTGGCTTTTACTTTCCCTACAAATACAGGAGTGCAGATAATAATGACTTGGCTCAAGTTGCTACTATCACATTGCCAGTGCCGTTTAAGGTTACTCATATTAAGACTCCTGATTCAGTAAAGGCATTATATATGTCTAATTGGGTAGCAGGGAATGTTAAATTAAGATCTAATTTAGTTAAGATTCTTGATGATACAGAATTGAATGCGGTAGTTATAGATATTAAGGACTATACCGGAAGAATAGGCTTCCTTGTTAAAGATGAGAAATTAAAGGAAATTGGCTCAGCTGTTAATAGAGTGCCTGATATAAAAGAATTTATAGGTTTACTACATGATAAGGGTATTTATGTTATCGGTAGAATTTCTACATTTCAAGATTCATACTTAGTTCACAAGAAGCCTGATTATGCTGTTAAGAATAAGGCAGGGGAAGTCTGGAAAGATTATAAGGGTGTAAGTTGGCTTGATCCAGGTTCACCTGAGGTCTGGGAATATATAACTAGAATTGGAGACGAAGCCTACTCAGTTGGTTTCGATGAATTAAATTTTGATTATATTAGATTCCCATCTGATGGTGATATGACTGATATTGTTTATACATATGGAAATGGAAAGACTAGGGCGCAGACAATGGATGAGTTTTTTAATTATTTAGATAAGTATTATCATGAAAAGAAAATCACTATATCTGCTGATTTGTTCGGTATGACAACTACGAATCGTGATGACTTGGGTATTGGGCAGATATTGGAAAGTGCATTAAGACATTTCGATTTCGTTTCGCCTATGGTCTATCCATCACATTATCCCAAGAACTTTCTTGGCTTCAATATTCCAGCAGAGAAGCCTTATGAAGTGGTTTATTATGCAATGTCTAAGGGAGTTGAAAGAGCAGAACTAGCATCAACTTCTCCATATAAATTAAGACCTTGGTTACAGGATTTTAGTATCGGTAGAACGCCATATAATGCTGATATGGTTAGAGCACAGATGAAGGCTACTTA
>CAZOGG010000125.1:0-1964 GCA_964579565.1 uncultured Candidatus Saccharibacteria bacterium
GGATTACTCTCTGCGATTAATAGAGCCAGAGCAACAAGTGTATTGTCATTGATCTTTGCCTCTCCATTACTTCTCAGAAGAATTCCATTTAATTTTAGGAAATAAATGAATACGAATGATCCTATTCTCTTGTTACCATCAGAGAATGGGTGGTCCTTGATTATGAAGTAGAGTAAATGAGCAGCCTTCTCATCTAGACTTGAATATAATTCTTTACCGCCGAATGTCTGATATATTGTCTTTAGAATTCCTTGAAATGTACCATCCCTTTCTGAACCGAATAGATCAGAGGCTTGTTGCTTATCCATTAAATCCCTTTTTAATATATCAATAGCATTCCTGACAAACTCATAGTCAAAATGCTTTTGTTCTTTATTCTTACCCTTCTTGAGCTTCAATTCTCCCTCATCATATTCTTTAAGAAATTTCCATGAATTCGCATAGTCATGTATAACTGAAAGTAGACTGTCAGTCTCACTCTGATTTAACTCTCTTTTCTTAATTGTTCGCTGAATAAAGCTAATCTTCTCATCAAGATCTGCAAGTATTCTGTCTGGTAACTTGTTTATTCTATCGTTATTAACCACAATTCCCTTAATTAGATATTCGCGTAAAGTCTTAGTGGCCCACTGACGAAATTTGATAGCTTTTGAGGAATTTGTACGGTATCCAATTGCTAAAATAACATCGAGAGAATATAGGTTTATTGGCTTATCTGAATTAGGAAAGTGCGTTTTACGCACATTGCTTTTTTCATCAATTTCTTTGTCCCTTAATATATTATTAATATGTCTTGTGATTCTAGTACGATCAATATCAAACAACTTCGCTATTTGCACCTGCGTCGCCCATATTGTTTCATTATCTGTATCTGCGCGAAGCTCCACAGCGCCCTTTGATCCTGTATAAATTATTAATTTCCCTTTTTCATTTTTTAGATTGATTTTTACCATTATGTATATATTAGAATAATAATACATACATAATATCAAGCCTAAAATGCTTGTGAAGTTCCGGAGATTAGATAATTATGGCTGAATGACAAAAGCTTTACTTTTATATAAATATATGTTATATTATTAAAGGAAATGAAATTCATTGAAGCATTTGTTGGGCTGATAGCGCTTTCTATCGCCATTGCAATCATTGGCACGATCATTTACTTCTTTCCTCCACAGAAGGAATTCGAGAAGAAAACAACACACGAACCAACAGAAGAAATCATTGAAAGGAATGGCGGAAGACAGCGAATTCCTGATGATGATGGACAGAAGTAACACGAAAGCCGGTCACCCCTCACAGGGTCACCGGCTTCGATTTTTATATTTGATTTTGAACCTGTTCCATTTTGGAACAAACTGCATTATGCATTTTATGCATATTGCTTTTAAGCTTGTAAGTATGTTCCATAATGGAACTAACTGAATTCAGTTGTAAAGGTTTTCTTTACAACTGCTTGAGTACTCCGGGATTTCCGGAATACTCGCATAAACTGTTGCATTATTTGCAATAGTTCAAAACCAGGCAGTATGTGCAAATATTGCACGTACTGAATCGATGAATCAAGTAGTTGCAATTAATGCAACAACTGAAAAGCTTTACTTTTTGCTATTTTGTTGTATTATGGTCAAAGAATTTTGAAGCAAATGAAACCTGAAATCAAGACTGAGCTAGAGCAAATAATTACTGAGTTCCTTAAAGAGAAAGGTGAATTAGACGATAAACAGCAAGTCAGGATTACAATAAGCATTCACGAGTATTCACAGGTTACTTTGATCGATGGAGATGAGCTTGCTGATGATCCGGAAACCACCGAGAGAATCATTCGAAGGCTTAGTAAAGTTAAAAATACAGGTGCAACACTTGTTTCCCTCTTTCGAAAAGGAAGCATAACCCTAAAAGAGATGAGGCGATGGAAAGAGCATCAGGTACCATTCATGAAAGACCTTGGCACTCTCACTCTC
>CAZOGG010000126.1:0-1918 GCA_964579565.1 uncultured Candidatus Saccharibacteria bacterium
CTACTTGTATACGAAATAAAGTCAAGGGGTTTAGCATAATAGTCATTTTTATCGACCTTTATGATATACTTTCGCCATGAAAATGCTGATAATTGAGGACGATATTAATATTGCAAATTATGTAAAGGATAATCTAATTTCCAATTCTCATACAGTAGATACAACACATAATGGAACAGACGGCTCATACCTAGCGAGAGTTAATCCATATGATGTTGTAATAATTGACTATTCCCTACCAGACAAGACCGGCCTGACAGTTTGTTCTGAAATAAGAAGCTCGGGATCAAATTCATCAATAATCTTTCTCAGTATGAATCAGAACACTCAGAACAAGGTTGCTTGCTTAGAAGCAGGCGCAGATGATTATATGACAAAGCCTTTCTCAATTGAGGAATTAAATGCGAGAATCAGAGCTCTATCAAGAAGACCGAAGAAAGTAGAGAACAATATTATCTCTTATAATGACATTGTATTAGATACCAAGAAGCAAGAGGTTAGAAAGTCAGATACCCCCATTTACCTAACAAGAACAGAATATAGTATTTTGGAATTCTTGATGAAGAACAAACATAATATATCAACCAAGGGTATGATAATAGAATATGTTTGGGATTCAGAAACTAACCCCTTTTCCAATTCACTAGAAGCACATATAGCAAACCTAAGAAAGAAAATCGGCAAAGAAGACGGCTACGATATAATCAGAAATATAGCAGGTAGAGGATATATTATAGGTTAAGGAAACCATCCACAAAACCAGCAATAAATGCCAGAACAAATACCAGAGCCCATACTGCAATTAATACTTTAATTATTAATGTCCTCTTCTTATCTGTTACATGATTTCTCTTATTGTCTCTATTGTTCCTGAAGTAATAGTAAATCTCGAATGTTGAAATTATACTCATAGGCATAATTACAAAAACAAATGACAGGAAGAATAATAATCCCAGCACTGAAACCATAGCAATGGGTGCAAGTACACCAGACCCAGTAACTGCAAATAATATAAATGCAGATATTGCAATTACTGCAAAAACAATAAAGAAAGGCACTATTAGAACAAGACCAGTTACTACTAATTTCCAGAACACTTCCCACCATCTACCAGAGACAATAGCCCAACTAGACAGCAAGGCATCCATTCCATTCTTATTCTGATCAACCATTTCACAGAGACAAAACACCAAATAATTTCCCAAGATAATTGCTGGGAAAATTAATAGTATAATTGCACCACCAACACTTAGATCATAAATAATCTTAACAAATACTGCAGTTAAGAATAACTCCTCACCGACTTTATAAGAATCACGAACACCTATAATATGCCCCTTATAAGTATTTGAAATAGCTTTGACCAAAGAAATACCAGAAATAAACAGAAACACTATAATGACCCCGTAGGTAATAGTTGATGTTAATACTAGCGATGTACTAAGATTACTAAATCTTTCAAATAGTTCCTCAGTATCTGGAAACAAGCTATTGATACCTATATAAGCACCAAATGAACCAAGTAGAAACAATGGCCACAACCTCTTAAAGTGAAGTTTATAGAATGCCCACGATCTTCTTATGATTTCAAAGCTGTCCATTAAATTTAATTAAACTAATAATGATATGAGCTTAATTATATAACAGATTGGAAATTAGTTATCCCCTATTTTGATTTCTTATTCTTCTGCCATTCCCAAACTGTAACAAGTAATGGTGAACCTAGGAAAATAGATGAGTATGTACCAGCAACTATACCTATTATCAATGCCAATGAGAAATGTTGTGTAGACTCACCACCAACGAAATACAATACAATAAGAGCAAGTAAAGTAGTTAGAGAAGTATTGATAGATCTAGTCAATGTCTGACTTATACTTTCTCCAACAATTTCATTGAATGGCTTCTTGGCTGATGC
>CAZOGG010000127.1:0-1874 GCA_964579565.1 uncultured Candidatus Saccharibacteria bacterium
AGTATTGTGTAGGTTGCGAATTGGAGAAGACTGAAAGTGAGCTTGTAGATGGCAAATGTCCAATTCATCCACTCATGATAATTGATGAAATTGAAGAAGAGAATTATTTCTTCAAATTTTCTGAATTTCAAAAGCCACTTCTAGACCTATATTCCAATAATCCAGATTTTGTAGTGCCATCATTCAGATTCAATGAGATTAAGGCATTCGTCGAGAGGGGATTACAGGATTTCAGTATTTCAAGATTAAAGAGCAAGATGCCTTGGGGTATAGAAGTTCCAAATGACACTGATCATGTTATGTATGTTTGGTTCGATGCTTTGGTAAATTACATTTCTACACTTGGCTGGCCTGAAGATAATGATACATTCGATAAATTCTGGACTAATGCAGATAATGTAGTTCAATACTGTGGTAAGGATAATCTAAGACAACAAAGCGCAATGTGGCAATCAATGCTTATGGCTGCTGGTCTCAAGAATACAAGGCAGATTGTTATTGACGGATTCTTAACTGGAGATGGAGGTATCAAGATGAGTAAGTCTCTTGGTAATGTGATTAATCCAGTAGATGTTGTTAAAGAATATGGTACAGATGCATTGAGATATTATCTATTGAGAGAGGCTAGTCCTTTCGAGGATAGTCCATTCACAATGGAGAAATTCAAAGAGGCATATAATTCCGGACTTGCAAATGGTCTAGGTAATCTAGTAAGTAGAGTGATGAAGATGGCAGAGACAAATGGTGTTGTACTTAAAATTGAAGATTCAATAAAGATAGATATTGCAAAGCACGAAGAATATTACAAGAATTATGAAATAAATAAAGTTTGTGATGATATCTGGTCTAAGATTCAAGAATTGGATAAATACATTCAAGATAATCAACCGTTCAAAACTGTTAAGACAGATCTTGAGAAGGGTAAGTCGCAGATTTCATTCTTATTGGCTTCAGTTTATAGTATTACAAATACATTGAAACCTATTCTACCTAGTACTTCTGATAAAATATTGAAAGCAATAGAGCAAGGTAAGGTAAGTGAGCCACTATTCTTAAGGAAATGAAATACATAGACATTCATTGTCATTTAAATTTAGAACAGTTCGATCTGGACTATAACGATGCGATTATTCGAGCTAGGGAAAAGGAGGTTGGGATGATTGTTGTCGGAACAAATTATCAAACCTCACTGAAAGCCATAAAGATAGCTGAGGAGAATCCAGATATATGGGCAACTATCGGTTTGCATCCTGTTGAGATACCTTGTGAGCAATTCGATTATGATTTATATAAGAAATTAGCACAGAACCCTAAGGTTGTTGGAATTGGCGAGTGCGGTTTTGACTATTTCAGAAATGGATTTGAAAGCAAAAACTTACAACAAGAAGTTTTCGAGAAACAGATTTCAATTGCAAATGAGGTCAAGAAACCATTGATGTTGCATTTAAGAAATGGAATGAATGCAGGCGAGAATGCTTACAAGGATTCTATTGAGGTATTGAAGAAGCATTCTAAGGTACATGGAGATGCTCATTTCTTCGTTGGTAATTGGGATGAGGGAAGGGAATTTCTTGATTTGGGCTTCAGACTATCATTTACTGGAGTTATTACATTTGCTAGAAATTACGATGAGGTAATTAAGAATGCTCCAATGAATATGATTCTATCTGAGACTGACTCACCATATGTTGCACCAATTCCATATAGAGGAGAGAGAAATGAACCTGTGTATGTTATTGAGGTTGTAAATGCTATTTCTAGGATAAGGGGACAAACTATCGATAATACGGCTAATCATCTAATTGACAACGCTAAGAATCTGTTCTCTATATAGGTATTTTGGCACTTTTCTTAAGCTTTTCTTAATAACTGTT
>CAZOGG010000128.1:0-1815 GCA_964579565.1 uncultured Candidatus Saccharibacteria bacterium
ACCCAAATCGGCTATACGAACAAGTAACGCCGATTCACACACCCCGCTAGGCAAATCCGCAAGGATTGCTGGCGGGGTGGTTTTATATTGCAAAGACAACCTTCTCTAGCTCAATAATTCTAGACTTATGGTCATTTAATAATGTCTGCTCCAAATTTGTTGACCTAACTTCATATCTACCAATATGAGCTTCAATCTTAATCATTTCCTCCTTTATTTCCTGAGTAGTGGACTCTAATTTATATAATCTATTATCAATAATCTCAAATTCAGCAGAGTGTTCATCTAATTTATCATTCATCCTTCTAAATTCACTTTCATTAATTAGTGCTAAATCATTAATTTCCTTACTAAGCTCATTGAATCTAGAATCAATCGAAGAAAATTTTGAGTCAATTTTATCGAACTTTTTGTCTATTTTATCGAATTTTTCATCGATCTTATCAAATTTCTCATCAATTATATCGAACTTCTTATCCATCTTATCAAGATTAACATCGATTTTATCAAACTTTAAATCCAATTTCTTGTTTAAATTTATAATGTAATTTGGTACTGTTTCTATCATATTTATTTTTAATTAGTAATTAATAATCGCACGTAACATTGGGTACTTATGTTAGGTACATTATAAACTATTTAAATATAGCGATGCAAATAAAATTATAGATAAGACACAGAAAAATTAATAAGTGAAATTAATTGGCAATTCAAAAGTGTTTGTATAGGCACCATCCATTTCATTTACATCAGTAAATACGATTTTCATTGGGGTTCCAACACTTATGACGATATCGTTATCATTTTTCAAACTCATTGTTGTAGAAAATGTTGCCTTACCATTACTATACCCTGAGAATTTCACTGGGACAGCAACACCAGCTGCTGACCAACCGTAATTTTTGTAATTAAAGAACAACTGTGCAGTAGCTGCCTGACCTTCAGATATAATCCATCGACATCCTAATTCTTCATAATTAGAATTATCTACAGTACCCGAAATAGTTAAAGGGAATTTAACTTTTGAATTTGCGAGGGGATAAGTAATATCAAAACCACAGCTACCATTAGTAACATAACTTGAGACTTGGGAATCGCTTTTTGGTGTTTTAGATATTATTGGATCAATATAGAAGGATTCTAATATTTTATCGACAATTTTATTTCCCTCTTGTTGTGAGATAACTCCAGGCACAGAGAGAACCTTTGACCTAATTTCAGGCGCAACGACAGCAGATAAAATTTGTAGTTCTGTTTTATCAAGAATTAATGTCCTATTACCGCTTATTGGAAAATAATACGTAGTCTTTCCGCAACCCTCAGCTCCCATATATACTTTCTTTCCAACCAGAGATCCAATTTTGTAGTCTTCAGCGTATGACGGAACACCCACAATACCACTTGAAATACTAATACGTAGGTGTAAATCATCCAAAGTTTTTGATAGTGGAGCATCGCCTTTCATATCACACCCTCCATCATAATTATCAAATGGGATGGTATGAGTGAGGAAAATCATATTATTATCTTTTGTGAAAGATAAATTTGAAGGATACGCAAAACTATAACCATTTACATCATCTGTATGTCTCTTTAAAATAGAATCAGAATTGTCGACTTCAAACTTTGCACCAATATCGTTTGTTGGTGTTGGTGTAGGTATTGATTTTGCATCCTTTGTCCCCGCATAATACGCTCCCCCAGCTATTAATACTATCGCCACAAAGAACAATACTGTCTGAACTATAAATACTCCTTTCAAATTGCTATTTTGCATATTTTATCTATTACCTGGTAATACCTCTATTGAATCAT
>CAZOGG010000129.1:0-1611 GCA_964579565.1 uncultured Candidatus Saccharibacteria bacterium
GATAATATTTACAAAGCATTCTCAAACGCAACACGTTTAATGTTGTTACGCTGTCTATATAAACCAAAGAGCGTAACTGAAATGCTAGAGCATTGTTCATTAACTCAATCCGCCTTATCCCAGCATCTCAAGGTTCTCAGAGATGCAGGTGTAGTAAAGACACGAAAGAAAGGTAAGATCATTGAGTACAGTATAAGTAATAATAAGGTCGTTCAAATAACTAATATGCTATTAAATTATAAATAAAATGAAAAATATAAACTATATAATAATTGGAATCGTTATACTAACTATATTATTACTATCTGTTATGAATAAAACAAAGAAATTATCGGGTGCGGAGTTCATTAAGGTCTATAATAATACTCAAAATGCAGTATTAATTGATGTTAGAACTCCAAGCGAATTCGCTACAGGGCATATTGATAAAGCAATCAATATCAATTTTGAAAGTCCATCTTTTGCGTCTGAAGTTAGTAAGCTTGATCCATCTAAGGTGTATTTCGTATATTGTCGTTCAGGTAATAGGTCAGAGCAAGCTATTTCAGTAATGAAATCAAATGGTATTAAGAATATTTATGAATTGAGTGGAGGTCTTATATACAATGAAGATAGTATAAAATTTGCAACAAAGCTAACAGAGAAAGAGAAACTGGGATTAATTCAGATGCGTGAGGAGGAGAAGTTGGCACATGATGTGTATGTAACATTATTTCAGATATGGGGAGTAAAAATCTTTTCTAATATATCTGCTTCAGAACAAACACATACTGATGCCGTTAAAGTGCTACTAGAGGGATATGATATTAAGGATCCTGTAGTAAATTATGATGTAGGTCAATTTGCATCAAAGGATATTCAAGATCTATATAATAAATTTGTCTCACAAGGCAAAATCTCGTTAAATGAGGCATTCATTGTTGGTGCAACTATAGAGGATTTGGATATTAGGGATTTAGAGATTTTAAAAAATGAGACAGACAAGGATGATATTATAATTACATATAATAATCTTCAAAAGGGATCTAGGAATCATATGCGATCATTTGTAAAAAACTTAGAAAATAGAGGAGGTTCATATATACCAAAGTATATTAGTGATGCAGACTATAAAAATATAATAAGTGGAACTCAAGAAAGGGGATATTCTGATATTAATTAATGCTATAATATCACCAATTAATATTAATTTATTTTTATGGACCAAAATAACAATGATAGTTCAGCGGATGCAAAGTCATTTAAGCTTTATATAACCAAGGCACCGATTCTCCTTCAGTTACTTGCAGGATTAATATGGTTGGGTTCGGCAGGATTAATTATTATCGGATTAACAAGTTTACTCATCAATCCGATATCTGGAATTTTTAGTTTTGTATTTGCAGCGTATTTCATATTCACAGGTAGATTAATGTTTAGAATGAAGAAGTCAGCATTTATTCATTCAATAATACTTGCAGTTTTAGTTATAGTATCAAATGTACTTACTAATGATTCTGTAACTATATTTTCTCTATTAATACCAGTGCTAATACTAATATCAGCATTTGGTTATAAGAGTAGGTATATAAATGATTAGTTTTTACGACAATCTATAATAACAATTGACCT
>CAZOGG010000130.1:0-1609 GCA_964579565.1 uncultured Candidatus Saccharibacteria bacterium
TGTTGATCTAACTGAAGCATCGAGATTAAGTGGTGCTATAGCGGTAATCAACTTGGCTTGCTCTGGTCTTGATCCAGAATACTCAACCTCAAGTATTGAACCTCCCTTGAAATCAATTCCGGGATTAAGTCCCCACATATATATAGAGAACAATGACACTGCAATTATGATTGCTGATAATGCGTAGAATAATTTTCTGTATGTTACGACAAACATGGTATTTATTTAATTAATGTTCTAGTAAAACCGTTACTAATAAGGAATGTCGATAGTCTTGTAGTCTTCTTTGGTGCAACTGCATACAAGAACACTCTTGAAGCTGTAATAGCAGTGAACATACTTACAATAACACCGATAATGAACACCAAAGCGAATCCTGTTACAACTGATGTGCTACCGAAATAGTAGAGAATAGCTCCAGTAATAATACTTGAAGTGTTTGAGTCTCTAATAGAATTCCATGCTCTTGAGAAACCTTCATGCATAGCATCATTTACATTCTTACCCTTTTTTAATTCCTCTTTCATTCTCTCGAAGATAAGAATATTTGCATCTACTGCCATACCGATTGATAGGATAAATCCGGCAATACCAGCGGCGGTTAATGTTACAGGTATGATCTTGAATAGTCCCAACATTATAACTGTATATACTGCTAGAGATACAACAGCGATGAAACCAGGAAGTCTGTACCAAATCACAAGGAAGACTCCGATAACAATTAGTGACAATATTCCTGCATTTACACCACCCTTCAATGCAGATTGACCGAGAGAAGCTCCAACAGTCTGTGTAGATAGTAGTGAAATAGGAACTGGCAATGCACCGTAGTTAAGGTTTCTTACAAGTAGTCTTGCCTCCTCAACCTGGAATGCACCTGATATCTGAGCCTTACCGTCTCTTATCTCCTCTCTTACAGTTGGCAAAGAAATAATCTGACCATCAAGGAAAATACCTATTATATTTCCAACATTCTCCTTTGTAAGCTTTGCGAACAATTCTCTACCCTCAGAGTTGAAATTAAGTGATACAGCTGGCTCACCAGTTGTCTGACTAAATTCAAGAACGGCTCTTTCTAGAAGTCTTCCAGTAATACCAGTAGGCTTAAATAACTTATTCAGCTCAGCAGCCTTCTCCGTATCTGGTAAATTCTTAGCATTGAAAGCATCGTAATCTGCTTTATTTAATAATTGAAATTCAAGTACAGGAGTTTGTCCAATCATTCTATTAGCCTCATCAGGATCAGTAACTCCAGGTAATTCTACGATTAATTTCTGTTGAGCGTCTTGAGATCCAAGAACTCCACCTCTCTCAATCTGCACAATAGGCTCACCAACGCCGAACATGTTTACACGCTTCTCAATAATATCTCGAAGTGCTTGCATTGATACACCAACCTCACCCTTTGCAACCTTAGATACATCAGCTTTATAAACAAGATGAGTACCACCATTTAAGTCCAAGCCAAGCTTGAACGGCAGGCCAAAACTAGAATTAGGATTAACCTCTGAATAATATGTTAAGAAACCGATACCGGAAGCTAATATAAGCAGAAATACTGCGATTATTCGTGTTTTAAGCATAATGTGTCTATTATAGAGATTTAATA
>CAZOGG010000131.1:0-1600 GCA_964579565.1 uncultured Candidatus Saccharibacteria bacterium
TCCAAATCATAAAATGGATAACAATAGTGAAGTATAGAATTATTCTCATAGCATATTGCATAGCCTAATCCAGAGAAAGAGAATAGGGAATTGAAATTATCTGAAGTTGTTATTAGTTCTTTGATTCTGTTCGCTGAGAATGCGCCACCTGCTTTCTTGTCATAGAAATCCTTTGCCATTTTGCCAATTTCCCATTTGTAGGATTCATATGGAATAGAGAATTTCTCTAAAATTACACTTTCACCCTTGCGAAGTATTCTTCTATTCTCACTTGATAGTTCAAATTTACTAAGATCAATTCTAATGCTTCTGGTCTGATGCATTATACCTTTGTCGATGCGAGTAAATACAAAGCCATTATCATACATTCTACTTATGACTTCTGCAGTTTCATTATCTATTTTCTCTTCTTTCCATTTCAAATATTCCATATATTAGTGTAGAGCTAGCCAAATACCAAAGACTACAAAGATGAAATGCAGCATCCAGAAACGCATTATTGTTTTCTCTTCTGTCCAACCACTCAGTTCGAAATGATGATGTATTGGTGCCATTTTGAATATTCTTCTGTTATAAACATATCTACCAAATACTTGTATAACAACAGTTATTGCTTCAACATAGAATAGGAATCCAAGGAAAAATATAGAACCAATTTCTCCGATTGCAATTGTATTAACAGCAAACAAGGCTCCTAGACCTAGAGAACCAACATCTCCAAGTATAAATCTCGCGGGTTTAATATTGAAATATGTATATGCAACCAATGCACCAACCGTTGTTGCATTCAATACTGCGATTTCACCGAAGCCGTTTATCCAACTAAGTATTGTTAGGGCGCTGAAAGATGATATAAGCATTCCACCTGCTAATCCATCCATTCCATCTGAAATATTAACTGAATTCGCTGTGAACATAACAATGAAAATGATAAATGGAATAATCATCCATCCTAGATATATATCGTAATTGAAAGGTAAATAAATATAATGCCAAGCTGAACCTAGTCTGTCGTATATCCACCAAGCTGTTATTGAGCCTGCTATAAACTGCAGAAGTAGCTTCTCATGCACATGTATACCCTTACTTGTTCTCGATCCAATCCATACTGATGTTCTTTTGAAAATAGACCATGGCAATGTAACTATATACCATAGTCGCATTTTCATTTCCTTATGAACCTTTATAAGTGTAAATATCTGAGATAATTTCCTTGATCTTCTTTCATTTCCAAAAATATTTAATAAGTCATCAAGAGCACCCAATAGAGAAGCGATCAACATAACACTTATCGGCACCCAAGTATAACTTCTAGACCAATTAAATAGTAATGTGACAACAGCAACAGTTACTATAACTAACAGTCCTCCCATTGTTGGTGTTTTGTTCTTATTTCTTTGTGACTCGATGTTTACTAATTCTCTTTTTGAACCCTTAATTATATTGTATCTATAAAGTAATTTGATCAGGAATGGTGACCAAATGAATGCTATTAAACAAGAAAACAGGGCAAAACCCAATATATAAGCTAGATCGGCTGTACCTTCTAGTATACTAATCATGCAAATAGATTAGCATAAAAATGTGATTAAAACCACCT
>CAZOGG010000132.1:0-1578 GCA_964579565.1 uncultured Candidatus Saccharibacteria bacterium
ATTGACAGTTGTAAATAAAATTGAAAAAGGGGATAATGATTCGTATGTCTGAAGATAAAGAAATTAATAATAAAATTAAACCAGAAATAAATTATCCTAATGTAAGTACATTGGATGTTTTCAGGGAATATTTTAATTTAGCAAAAAAATATTGGATTTTCTCAACTACGATAATATTTACATCAATTGTAGCAACAATTTTAGGTGGTGTTGTTGTTGCTGTGTATTATAAAAAGTTTTTTGATATTTTAACTTTAAACTCAGCTTCAATAGATATATCTGCTCTGTATTTAATTATTTATTTTATTTTAGCATTAAAAGCAACCGAATGGTTTGCATGGAGAATCTCCTGGTTTTCAACAAATTATCTCCTTGCACATGTTATGAGAGATGCGGTTGAAAGAGCTACTAGCTATCTTATTGAACACTCACATACCTTTTTCATAAATAATTTCGCTGGATCATTAGTACAAAGAATAAATAGATTTGCCAGGACATTTGAAACTCTTTTTGAAAGAATTGTCTATGATCTAGTACCACTTATTATTACTACAGTTGGAGCTATTATTGTTCTCTATGTAATTCAACCAATCATTGCATATGCATTACTGGCTTGGACGGTAATATTTATTTTAATCACATATTATCTTATCAAAAAGAAATTAAAATACGATATATCAGCAGCTGCAATGAATTCCAAATTAACTGGAGTATTATCTGATTCTGTCTCAAATCATAGTTCCATTCAATTTTTTTCTGGCTATGACAATGAATCAAAAAGAATTGATGGTGTTAATAGACCATTAATGGATTTGAATCTTTTTAGATGGAACTTCATGGCTTTTATCACATCCATTCAGTCTGCACTAACTATAATTATAGAGTTCTTAGTTTTTTATTATGGAATAAAATACTGGCAAATTGGTTTGATTACATTGGGTACCTTTATACTAATTCAGTCATATCTTATAAACATAGGTAAGAATTTATGGAGATTTGGAAGTGTGATACGTGATATTTATCAAGGTATTGCTGATGCTAAGGAGATGGTTGAGATTCTTCATTTACCTCATGAAATTAAGGATATTCCAAATGCTCAGCAGCTAATTATTAAAAATGGATCTATTGAATTTAAAGATGTTTCGTTTACCTTTGGAGAGAATAAGCATGTATTTAATAAATTAAATCTTTCTATTAAGGCAGGAGAGAAGGTAGCATTAATTGGCCATTCCGGAGCAGGGAAATCTACCTTTGTAAAATTACTTTTGAGATTACATGATATACAAAGTGGAGAAATACTAGTTGATGAACAAAATATAAGAAATGTGACCCAGCAAAGCTTGAGAGAGAATATGAGTCTGGTTCCACAGGATCCTGCATTATTCCATAGATCATTGATGGAAAATATTAGATATGGCAAAAGAACAGCAACTGACGAAGAGGTAATTGAGGCATCAAAATTAGCTCATTGTGATATTTTCATTAATGAATTTACTCATAAATATAAGACATATGTTGGCGAGAGAGGTGTTAAGCTTTCTGGAGGAGAGAGACAAAGAGTTGCTATCGCAAGAGCAT
>CAZOGG010000133.1:0-1576 GCA_964579565.1 uncultured Candidatus Saccharibacteria bacterium
CATCATCTTTAATTTGTATATTTAACTCATTTGGCAATACTGTTAAATTAACTGAATTAGCTTGAATACGCTCACCACATTTCATATAAGGTATACTCAGCACTGAACATGATGGATACAATGTTTTGTGAATATATCTATTGTTATACCCTTCAAAAGTCTTACCTAGATCATATGGATGTTTGTAATATCTGTGATATATGGATTGCCAAATTATATGCTTGTAAGTACCATCAACTGAATTAATTGGATCATTAGCTGATTTGTCAGAACCAATTGCTGTTGGTAATTTTGAATAGTAACCTTCATGTAATACATAGCCACTTGAAGTGGTTGCCGTATCAGCTTCAGTTATTGTATATTTTTTATGTACCTTAATTGGTGTTAATACAAAATCACTCTTCTTGATTAAGGCAAATGTACTTGGTATTGCCATTAGTTTACAATGAAACCTTTACTGTAAACAAAGTTTCTTCAGTTGCAGCTGATAATGTTGCTTGTGATACTTTACCTACAGCCAACAATTCTTTGTTTTGATTATACAAACCCACTGTGGTGAAATATACCTTTTCAATACTTTGAAAGTCATCAATTATAGTTCCATTACTTCCAGACACTTGATATGATGGATTGTTGGAATAATTTAATTGTTGATTCTTAACACGTATGAAGTATAGCTTATTGTATTTTTTATCAATTGATCTTGCTTTAAATCCTTTATAATCACCAGATGCATCTATCATTGGATTGGCTGTTGCACTAAGATTCATTGATCTTAATAACCTTAAAGTGTTTCTACCACGATTTTGTGTTCTATTTGTGTGAAAGAAATTACTTTGCATTTTAGAACCAGCCAAAACTATAATTCCGTGATTTGGATAAAACGATCCTATTATAGTACCTATTGGTAAATATGGGCCAGTAGCAACTTGTCCTAATTCTAATGTTCCAGTTACTACATCATATGATTGATTAGTTAAATGTACGTCAGTCCCCCAACTAGAATCTATAAATGACCCAGTCTCTATAGAACTTGTATACATAGTTGAATTGTTCATTATATCATCAAACGAACTGCTTCCTGGACTAAATGCATTTGGAATATTTAATTGTGTTAGTGTCAATTCCCAATTACCTGGATCCATTGACATATTATATCTACTTCGTTCAACATCTATAATATACACATAATCTTGCTCTGAACCAGATATGATGAATTTTTCTTGACCTTTTGGTAGTAATATATTGGCATATTGACTGTACATTGCCTTTGTAATTGTTTCAGAATCTAACCCACCCAAATCTGTTGTACCATATCCAGCATAATCAGCATAGATTATTTTATATTGAATTTTAGCACATGAATCAGTTGATGGATTGCTATTATACACATCCAAAATATAATCACACGCTGAATCCATTCTATCATAATCATCAGTTTCATACGTATGATAATGCATGGTTTCCGAAGTGTTACCCAAAGAAGCTGTTGCTGTTGCTGATGAACTATACCACATTCCAGCAGTAATAAGTTCTTCCATATCCAATACATCATCTGAATATAATGGAACATAAC
>CAZOGG010000134.1:0-1557 GCA_964579565.1 uncultured Candidatus Saccharibacteria bacterium
TCCCTCAAAATAGAGAGAGAATTTATATTGTGGGTTTTCTCGGTAAGACAAACTTTTCATTTCCAACACCTTCCAACAAGAAAACTAGACTTGGCGATATTTTAGAAAAGAAGGTTGATCCTAAATATACAATTTCAGATAAGCTTTGGGCGGGACACCAGAGAAGAAAGAAAGAGCACCGAGAAAAAGGAAATGGTTTTGGGTATTCTATATTTAGTGAGAACTCTGAGTATACCAGCACTATATCGGCACGTTACTATAAAGATGGATCTGAGATTCTAATTGAGCAGAAGGGAAAAAATCCTAGAAAATTAACTCCTAGAGAAGCAGCAAGACTGCAAGGTTTCCCTGATGATTATGTTATATCCACTAGCGATAGCCAAGCCTACAAACAATTTGGCAATAGTGTGGCAGTACCTGTCATCAAGGCTCTTGCTAAGGAAATTGATAGAGCTCTTAAACAACTCAAAAAGACAACAAATACTAATTCTAGATCAATTAACCTTGATGAAATCCGTAGGAATAGTGTTGCAAATGCAAGAAAAAGCGTTGCCTCTAAATTAGTAAGTGTCAGTAACTAGAGAATCCCAGTACTTATTATCCGCTCTCCATTGAGAGTAAGGTCGAGTATTCCCCTGATACATACCGCTATCAAAAAATATCAGTCCCTTCCTTACACCCTTAATCCAAGAACTGAATCTGATTGGAGCACCAAAAACGATATTTGAGTACGTACCTGTATCATCTTTAAGGCATTTAAACCACCCTAATTTATTGAACTTTTGTTCAACTCTTTTTTTCATCATTTCTGCACTCCATTCAGCAATAATTAGATTATTCTTCTGCATACTTTTTGGTACAAGGCTATCTTTATCAACCCGAGCATCTTCCTTGAAAGAATAGACGGCATAAATATTACCGAATTCATCAACCTTAAGTGTTTGCCCATATGAATTGTATACATCTATTTTAGGTGTTGGCCTTCCAGACCATGAATACCTATTATCTTTCGCGAGATTTGGAGCACCGAAAATCATCAAGAACCGCTCACGATCAATTCCATATTTTTCATCTTTAAAGATATAATAACTTGCTGACCAATCTCCAAATGTTGTTTTGCTTGAAGTATCATTCTTCATTTCAAAACCGTAAAGATCTGGTGAATTACTCGCATTGTGAGCAACACCCATCTGAACTTCTAACCAATGGCCATCCTTACCATCATGTCTTGTATTTGAAGCAGAACTATCAGAAACTTTACCTTTTACATTTTTATTAAAAAGTCTCACTATTTTTCGTTTTATCTCCTCTGTATTATCTACCTCACCTGCCTTCTTGACATTAGTCATAATGTACTATATGGTATCAAAAAATCAGAAATAAAGCTATCTTAGAGAAAAGATAAGGTTCTTATGAATATTTGAGATTGATATATTGAGAAATCCTAGATTTGTATAGATTTAGTAAATTTGAAAACTGTGAATGTAAGGGACAAAGGATTTGTATATAAAGTAAACCACCCTATATCATCAAATTTATGAGGCTCGCCATTTGCAA
>CAZOGG010000135.1:0-1537 GCA_964579565.1 uncultured Candidatus Saccharibacteria bacterium
ATAATATGAAAAAAAATAAAAAAATAATAAAGAAGGTTGCAAAGAAAGTAAGTTCAAAGAAGCCAATCAAGAAAGCAAAATCAGCCAAGGCAAGCCCAAAGGTAAATAAGAACAAGGAATTCGAAACAAAGTCACAGAAACTAATTACAAAGGGAAGAGAAAGAGGCTTCGTTACATATGACGAGATTCTAAAGGAGTTCCCAAATGTAGAACAAGATATAACTTTCTTGGATGATCTATATAGTAAATTCTCAGTAGCAGGTATAGATATATTGGAAGGTGGAGGACTATTGGAAATGGAGCCAGAGGTAACTCAAGCACCAAAGAAATATTCTTATGGTTCAAGAAGTGCTGGAGATTCATCTTATGATTCAATACAGATGTATCTTAAGGAAATTGGACAGTACTCGCTTATTTCTGCATCAAGTGAGAAGGATTTAGCTCGTAGAATTCAAGCAGGAGATAATGAAGCTAAGAATCTACTTGCAAGAGCAAACCTAAGACTAGTGGTATCAATTGCCAAGAAATACGTAGGACGAAGTCCAGACTTAACACTTCTCGACCTTATTCAAGAGGGTAACCTTGGTCTATTCAAAGCGGTAGATAAGTTCGATTGGACAAAGGGTTATAAGTTCTCTACTTATGCCACATGGTGGATTCGACAGGCCATAACTCGTGCACTAGCAGATCAGAGTAGAACAATTCGTGTACCAGTTCACATGGTTGAGACAATTGCTAAGTATAAGCAAGTAGTAAGAAGATTAACTCAAGATCTAGGACGAGATCCATTACCAGAGGAAATTGCAACAGAGATGGGGCTAGATGTTGATAAGATTTATAATATTGAGAAGATTGATCAAGATGTTGTATCCCTAGAAAGTCCAGTAGGAGATGATAGTGATGATGGTAAGTCTACACTTGGAGACTTTATTTCTGATGACAAGATACTTTCACCAGATCAAGAATCTTCACATAGAATATTGCGCGATCAGGTAAATGAAATTCTAGATGATCTATCAGAGAAGGAGAAGAGAATTCTTGAAATGAGACATGGACTAAATGATGGTATAACACATACACTAGAAGAAGTGGGTAAGGAATTCGGCGTAACTAGAGAGAGAATCAGACAGATAGAGGCCAAGGCGCATGAGAAAATAAGACAGCATGAGAAGATCAATAGATTGAGGAATTACTAGTTCAATGAAGTATTATCGATTTGTTACAAAGGATGTGGGGATTTATGAAGCTGTTGAAAGGGACTGTCCTCGTAATGACTCGCGTCGCGTGAATAAGCCAGATGGATCATGGTTACCAAAGAAGGGTTTGGATTATCCTGGTGCAGTTTCGTTTTGGACCGATTTCGGTTTGAAGAAATATTATGATTCAGGACTATTACAGTGGCATAAATCTGTTATTAAAGGAAATATTGAAGTTGTGATAATTAATCGACCAGAAGAAATTCTTTATGAAGATGAATGTCAAATCATCTTTGATAGAAACCTTGTGAAAGTTAGGACTCAGTTGAGTCTCGATGACT